>NZ_JOBX01000044.1:0-56785 GCF_000720645.1 Streptomyces sp. NRRL S-378 | reverse complement strand
GAGGCGGGCTGCCGGGCGCGGGCGGTGGCGTTGCCGGAGGCGGGCTGCCGGGCGCGGGCGGTGGCGTTGCCGGAGGCGGGTTGCCGGTGCCGGGGTCGGGGTGGGGTGCCGTCCGGGACTGCATGATGTATGGCGCCCCGGGTCGACCTGCCCGGACGGGCTGCGGTTGCGCCAACACATCACGTTTTACGTCCCGGACAGCACCCCACCCCGCCCCCGGCACCGGCCGGCGCCCCCGGGGTCGGGGACGGGCCGGGGGGTCGGCCGGGACGTAGGACGTGACGTGCTGGCGCGGTGTCCGCCCCTGCGGGGCGCTCCTGCGACGGCGCCATGGATCAAGCGGGCCCGGACGGCGCCCCGCCCCCGGCACCGGCCCCGGTCCCCCGTTCCGCCGAGCCCCCCGCAGGGGCCCCGCAGGGTCAGCCGCGGACGCGGAGGGCGCGGGACAGGTCGTCCAGTTGGTCGACGAGCTTGCGGCGCAGGAGCGGGATGATGTCAGGGTCGGTGAGGCAGGCCCGGCCCGCGGTGAGGTTGGCTTCGTCGACGGCGTACGCGGGGAAGGCGTAGCGGCCGGCGGCCTCGCCGATGGCGGGTCCGCGGCGGGCGCCGAGGGCGACGGCGTCGGGGTAGAAGCGGGTGACGTACTCCGCGGTGAGGTCGGCCTGTTCGGGCTGCCAGAAGCCCTGGGCGGTGGCGCTGAAGAGGTAGTTGGACAGGGTGTCGTCGTGGAAGAGGCGGTCCCAGGCGGCGGCCTTGGCCTCGGGGGTGGGGAGGGCGGCGCGGCAGCGGGCGGCTCCTTCCTCGCCGGTGGCGCTGGGGTCGGCGGCGAGGGCGGCGTCGATCTCGTTCTCGCCGATGGCGCCGAGGACGGCGAGGCGGCCGAGGATGCGCCAGCGCAGTTCGGGGTCGAGGGCGGGGCCGCCGGGGACGGTGTCGTCGGCGAGCCAGGCGGAGATGGTGTCGGGCTGGGTGGCGCTGCCCACGAGGGTGCGTACGGCGGTGAGCCGCATGCCGGGTTCGGAGCCGTCCTCGGTGCGGCGGAGCAGGTCGCGGGCGATGGTGGTGAGGGTGCCGAGTGCGGCGGTGCGGTCCTCGGGGGCGACGTAGCGGACGGCGACCTCGGTGCGGGCGAAGGTGAGGACGCCCTGGACGATGGCGAGGTCGTGTTCGTCGGGGAGGTGGGCCTCGGCGGTGGTCAGGTAGTCGTGGGGGTCGAGTTCGCCGTCGCGGACCATGTCGCGCAGGCAGTTCCAGACGACGGCGCGGGTGAGGGCCTCGGGGATGCCGGAGAGGCTGCGCAGGACCGTTTCGAGGGAGGTTTCGTCGAGGCGGACCTTGGCGTAGGTGAGGTCGGCGTCGTTGAGCAGGAGCAGTGCGGGGCGCTCGCCGCCGGCCGAGATGATCTCGTCGGTGGGGACGTCGAGGTCGAGGAGTTCGCGCAGTTCCAGGAGGCGGGCGTCGGCGGGGTCGCGGTCGTAGACGCCGACGGCGATGTGGTGGGGGCGGGTGCCGGTGCGGTCGACGGTGAGGGTCCAGCCGTTGGTGCCCTCGGGGGCCTCGATGCGGGGGGTGAGGGTGTCGGTGCCGGTGGTGCGCAGCCATGCGTCGGCCCAGCCGCGGACGTCGCGTTCGGTGTGGGCGGCGAGGGAGTCGATGAAGTCGGCGAGGGAGGCGTTGGCGAACTTGTGGCGGGCGAAATGGGTGTTGATGCCGGCGAGGAAGTCCTTCTCGCCGAGCCAGGCGACGAGCTGGCGCAGGGCGGAGGCGCCCTTGGCGTAGGAGATGCCGTCGAAGTTGAGGAGTGCCGAGGCGGTGTCGGGGACGTCGTCGGGGGCGACGGGGTGGGTGGAGGGGCGCTGGTCGGCGTCGTAGCCCCAGGGTTTGCGGGTGACGCCGAAGTCGGTCCAGGTGTCGGTGAAGCGGGTGGCTTCGGTGAGGGTCTGGTAGCCCATGTATTCGGCGAAGGACTCGTTGAGCCAGATGTCGTCGAACCACGCGAGGGTGACGAGGTCGCCGAACCACATGTGGGCCATCTCGTGGGCGATGACCATGGCGCGGGACTGGCGTTCGGTGTCGGTGACGGCGGAGCGGTAGATGAATTCGTCACGGAAGGTGACGAGGCCGGGGTTCTCCATGGCGCCGGCGTTGAATTCGGGGACGAAGGCCTGGTCGTAGGAATCGAAGGGATAGGGCTCGGTGAATTTGACCTGGTAGCGGTCGAAGCAGGCCTTGGTGATGGAGAGGATTTCGTCGGCGTCGGCGTCCATGTGGGGTGCGAGGGACTGGCGGCAGTGGATGCCGAAGGGCAGTCCGGCGTGGTGGGTGGTCACGCTGTGCCAGGGGCCTGCGGCGACGGCGGCGAGGTAGGTGGAGATGACGGGGGTGGGGGCGGACTGCCAGATGCCGGCGCCGTCGATGTCGCGGTCGGCGAGGCGGGTGGTGATGCCGTTGGCGAGGACGGTCCAGTCTGCGGGGACGGTGACGGTGAACTCGAAGACGGCCTTGAGGTCGGGCTGGTCGAAAGCCGGGAAGACCCTTTGGACGTCGTCGAGGAACATCTGGCTGTAGACGTACGTCTGGCCGTCCGCGGGGTCGGTGAAGCGGTGCAGGCCCTCGCCGGTGCGGGAGTAGCGCATGCGGGTGTCGAGGTGCAGCTCGTGGGGGCCCTGGGTGAGGCCGGTGAGCGGCAGCCGGTTGTCTTCGAGGGCGGCCGGGTCGAGGGGGCTGCCGTCGAGGGTCGCGGAGCGCAGGACGTCCGGCTTCAGCTCCACGAAGGTGTCGCCGGCGGTGCGGGCGGTGAACCGGATGACGGTGGTGGAGTCGAAGGTGTCGTCGTCGCCGGTGAGGTCGAGGGTGACGGCGTAGTGGTGGACGTCGAGGAGCTGGGCTCGGAGCTGCGCTTCGTTGCGCTTCAGTGCGGACATGGGGCCATGCTGCCGCAGTGGGCGGCCGGACCCCGGGCTACTGCTCTTCGCCGGCGGCGATCGTCTCGTGGTGGCGGATGACCTCGGCGATGATGAAGTTGAGGAGCTTTTCGGCGAAGGCGGGGTCGAGCTTGGCGTTCTCGGCGAGCTGGCGGAGCCGGGCGATCTGGCTGGCCTCGCGGCCGGGGTCGGCGGGGGGCAGCTGGTGGCGTGCCTTGAGGTGGCCGACCTGCTGGGTGCATTTGAAGCGTTCGGCGAGCATGTGGACGACGGCGGCGTCGATGTTGTCGATGCTGTCCCGCAGGCGGGCGAGTTCGGCGGTGACGTTCTCGTCGATGCCGTCGGCGGTGGCGTCCTGGCCGTTGCCCGTGCCGTTGTCGAGGTCGCTGATGTTCATGGTTGTCGAGAATACGTGGCGTGGGCCCGCAGGTCGCGGGGGTAGTCGGCCTGTGAGACGGGGGCGGGTCAGGAGGGGATGGCCGGCCAGGGGACGGGGCTGAGGCGGACGAGGATGCCGGAGGTCCACAGGGCGGCGTGGGGGAGGCTGGGGCGGCCGGCGAGGACGACGCCTTCGAAGGTGACGAGGGCGGGCAGGGTGAGGGTCAGCAGGAGGCGGAACCAGGGGGCGGCGTGCGGGTGGGTGCGGACCCATCCGTCGACGGGGTTCACGGGGTGACCCCCGTATGCCCGGCCGTGCCGCCGCCCCCGGGGCTCCGCCCCGCCTCCCGCGCTCCGATCGTCGGCGGGGCCGGTCGGCCGGGGCGCAGCCCCGGGGCGGAACGGCCGCCGGGCCAGGCTCGCCGCTCGGCGGCGGCACGGCGCAGCGGTAGGGCAACGCCTGCCCGGCCGGGGCGCAGCCTCAACCGGCGGGCCAGGCGCGCGGCGCGCGGTCGGCGCGGGCAGCGGTAGGGCAACGCCTGCCCGGCCGGGGCGCAGCCCCAGGGCGGAACGGCCGCCGGGCCGGGCGCGCGGTGGGCGGTGGGCGCGGCGCAGCGGCCGCCCAGGGCTTCGGGTGGGTCACGGTGGTGGCGGCCAGGGCGCTTCCCCAGGCCCGTGCGGTGATCTCGACGCGGTGGCGGGCGTCGAGTTCGGTCTGGACGGTGGCGAGGTGGGTCTTGACGGTGGAGAGGGAGACGCAGACGGCGTTGGTCATCCCGCGGGCGGGGCAGCGCACGACGTCGCGTTCGCGTTCTGTCAGGGGTTCGGCGGGGCGGCGGGCCCGGGCGGCGGCTGAGGTCTTCGGGGCCGGCTCGCGCAGCAGTCGCACGGTGATGGCGGGCGGGACGAGGGAGTCGCCGTCGGCTGCCGCCCGGGCGGCCTCAACCGGCATGGCCGGGCTCGCGTCCTTCAGGAGGAAGCCGGACGTTCCGCCGTGGAGCGCTGGGTGAACGTACCCGTCGAGGTCGAAGGTGGTGACGATGACGATGCGTGGCCGGTCGCTGCCGGACGGGCGGCGGGTGACTTCGAGGCCGTCGGGCTTCGGCATGCGGCTGTCGAGGGGCAGGACGTCGGGGTGGTGTTCGGCGACGGCGGCGAGGGCGGCTTCGCCGTCGACGACGTCGGCGAGGACCTCGATGTCCGGCTGGCTTTCGTGGATCATCCGGAAGCCGGGTCGGACCATTTCCTGGTCGTCCGCGATGACCACGCTGATCGCCGTGCGCCACCTGCGCCCCTGTCGCCCGCTGCCACCGGTTCCCGCCCGTGGGACCGGTGGGCGGGTGGGCCCGCCACCGCGGGACGGGCGGCCGGGTGGGTGTCGCGAGGCCCGGGCTGCGGTGTTCCGGCTTGGCGGTACGTCGGTCGACGGTACGGGGGCGGAAGGGGGTGCGCCTCGTCCTTCCGGCGGGTTCGCGGGTGGCCGGAAGGACGAGGCGGTGGGGGGACTACAGGGTCGCCGCGGCGCTCTTGATCTGGGCGGCGAAGGTGGAGACCTCGGTGTAGACGCCCGGGTAGTCGGGGCGGGCGCAGCCTATGCCCCAGCTGACGATGCCGACCTGGATCCAGGCTCCGGCGTTGTCGCGGCGGAACATGGGGCCGCCGGAGTCGCCCTGGCAGGTGTCGACGCCGCCCTGGTCGAGGTAGCCGGCGCAGATCTCCTCGCCGGGGACGAGGTCGCTGTAGGCGGCGTTGCAGTCGGCGTCGGAGACGAAGGGGACGGTGGCCTTCATGAGGTAGCGCTGCTGGCCGCCGCCTTCGCGGGTGGCGCCCCAGCCGGCGACGGTGAAGGTGCCGTTGTCGTAGGCCTTGGTCTCGGCGATCTTGAGGGTGGGCAGGTTGATGGGCTTGGCGAGCTTGATCAGGGCCCAGTCCTTGCCGGTGCCGTTGTAGCCGGGGGCACGCAGGACCTTGGTGGACTTGACCTTGATGGCGCTCGTGCTGTTGAGGTCGACGACTCCGGCGGTGGCGGTGATGGAAGTGTTGTTGCCGGAGCCGCTGACGCAGTGGGCGGCGGTGAGGACGATCTGCTGGGTGTAGAGGGCGCCGCCGCAGCCCATGGAGAGGCGCACCATGAAGGGGAACTCGCCCTGGGCGGCTCGGGTGCCGCCCACGACGGGTGCGGTGCCGGCGGTGGCGGTGCCGGGCTGGAGGCTGACGGCCGCGAGGGCGACGGCGCCGACGGCGAGGGTGCGCTTCATGAATCGCACAAGGCTGGACACAGTCAACACACTGCCTTTCGTGGGGGGTTGGGCCGTGCGTGTCATCGGGGAATGACGGGTCCATGACACATCAGGAGGATGGCGGCCAACAAGAACGCAGTTTCGGCCAACTCCCGTCACAGCAACAGGGATTGCGGTAAAGGGGCACCGGATGGAGAAGAACGGCGGGCGGGGCGGGACCATCGAGCACGGATTTCCGCACCTGGCGACCGTGCGCGCATCGATCACCGCGCTGTTCCGGCGCATGTCGGCCGACGGGGTCCGCGCCTACGCCACGAGCCTCTCCCCCGCCGACGCAGCCTTCGACGCCTCCGACGACCTGCACCTGGGAGCGCAGCGAGTGGCCTCGGCGGTCGTGCGCGCGCTGCGGCTGCCCGATGTGCGCACGGTGGTCGCGTTCCGCCCGATGGAGGAGGCGGCCGCGGTGGAACTGGCCGCGGGCCCGGAGTACTTCATCGAGGTCAACGACCGTTTCCGCACCCATCGGCGGGACCTGGCGGCGGCACTGTCGCACGAGATCGCCCACGTGCTGCTGCACCGGCTGGAACTGGCCTTCCCCGATCCGGCGGAGAACGAGATCCTCACCGACACCGCCGCCGCCTACCTGGGGGCGGGCTGGCTGCTTCTGGACGCCTACCGGGAGGACGCGCTCACCCACCAGAGGTTCGGCTACCTGACGCCGGAGGAGTTCGGTTACGTCCTGGCCAAGCGGGCCGCGCTGTTCGGCGAGGACCCGTCCGCCTGGTTCACCAGTCCCCAGGCGTACGAGGCCTACGTGCGCGGGAGCGCAGCGGCGGCCCGGGACCACCGCCGGGCGCCGCTCGCCGCGGCCGGGCCGCCGGCGCGGCGGCGGTACGCGAGGGCGCGGCGCGGCGGGGCCGCCCCGGCCGGCGCGGCGTACCGCTTCGAGCCCGAGGGCTCCGGCCCCGGACTGCGGGTCAGCTTCCCGTGCCCGGTGTGCGCGCAGCGGGTGCGGGTACCGGTGCGCGGCCGGCTGCGGGCGCGGTGCGGCCTGTGCGGCACGGTGCTGGACTGCGACACCTAACGGGTGTCCCGGTCCGCACGCATATGGCTTGATCATTCACCGGTCGGTCGCAAAAAGTTTCCTACCGGCCAGTAGACACGGGTGCGGTTCTCGCCAACTCTGGTCACGTCCATGCCAATTCGTGTCCGAGGAGCGCCCCCACATGCTCACTTTCCGCCGCACCCGAACGACCCGCACCGCCGCCGTCGGCGTGGCCGCAGCGGCCGCCGTCCTGACGCTCGTTCCGGCCACCGCCGCCCAGGCGGCCCCCGCCGCCGCACCCGCGCCCGTCACCGCCGCGGCGAACACGTCCGCGCCGGGCGGGAACGCGGCGATACTCGGCATCGACTACGCCACCTGGCAGCGGGAGGTGGCCGCCATCGTCGACGCGGCCCGTCCCGCCATCGAGCAGCGCATCGCGAACTCGCCCGCCGGCGAGAAGCCCGCCCTCGTCCTCGACATCGACAACACCTCGCTGGAGACGGACTTCCACTGGTTCTGGACCTACCCGACCCCCGCGATCGCCAAGGTCCGCGCGCTGACCCAGTACGCCCACGCGCGCGGCGTCGCCGTCTTCTTCGTCACGGCCCGTCCGGGGATCATCCACTCCCTCACCGAGTACAACCTCAAGGCCGTCGGCTACCCCGTGTCGGGGCTCTACGTCCGCGACTTGCCCGACCTCTTCGAGGCGGTCAGCAGGTACAAGACGGCCAAGCGCGCGGAGATCGAGGCGCGCGGCTACACGATCATCGCCAACATCGGGAACAGCCCGACCGACCTGGTCGGCGGCCACGCGGAGCGGACGGTCAAGCTCCCGGACTACGGCGGCAAGCTCTCCTGACGCACCGGGGGGGAACCCACCCGGTTCCCCTTCGCGCACGCCTCGCGCACGACCTGCGCCGCGACCTCGCGCGCAACATGATGGCCTGACTGCGGTTCAGCGGGTGGACCCAGCGGGTAGTCATACCTCAACGCACCGACGAAGACTCGGGCCCGACCCCTCGCCAGGGGGCCGGGCCCGCTTCCGTTTCCCGCCTCCCAGGGCGGGTCCACTCCGGGCCGCCGGCGGGGCAGGCATGGCCACAGAGCCATTCCCCTCCGTTAACTCCATGGTCGATAGCCCATTTCGTTTGCGTTAAAGGCGATCAACAGGGTCCTGACCTGGGTTTCCATCGTTACTAAACTCTGTTAAGTTTCCTTCCGCCGATAACTCCTGAGGAGGGGGACATGGCCACAACTCTGGGCCCAGCCAGGCCCGTACCCCGATCCGCATCCGCACCGCCGGACGATCTCCGGTCCGTGATGCGGCTGTTCCCGACGGGCGTCACCGTCCTGTCGTCCGGTCGGGGCGTCCACGCGGCGGCGATGACCGCGAACTCGTTCGTCTCGATCTCGCTCGCTCCGCCGCGCGTCCTGGTCTCCGTCATGAAGTCGTCCCGCACCTACCCGGCGATCGACGAGAGCGGGGAGTTCCAGGTCCACCTGCTCTCCGACCGCCAGGGCGACCTGGCACGGCTGTTCGCCTCCCGCGACAAGCCCTTCGGGCAGGAGCTGGCGGAGCACTTCGCCACCGACGGCGAGACCTCCCACCCGTACCTGCCCGGCGCCCTGGCCTCGCTCGGCTGCCGGATCGAGGAGCGGTTCCCCGGCGGGGACCACACGCTCTTCCTCGCCCGCGTGGAACACGTACGGCCCGGCGAGGACACCGGCGGCGCGCTCCTGTTCCACCGGGGCCGGCTGACGCCCGCCCCCGCGGCCGCGCAGTGAGCCCCGGCCCGCGCCCGGCGGCCGAACCGGCACCACCGGCAGCACCAGCACCACCGGCACCACCCGCAGTACCCGCAGTACGGGCCGTACGCGGGGCGATCACGGTCGCCGAGGACACCCCACGGCAGATCGCGGCCGCCACCCGCCGCCTCGTCGGCGAACTCCTCGTCCGCAACGGACTGGAACGCGACGCCGTCATCAGCCTGATGTTCACCTGCAGCCCGGACCTCACCAGCGACACCCCGGCCCTCGCGCTGCGCGAGCAGGGCTGGGAGGTGCCCGCGCTGTGCGCGGCCGACACCGCCTGGTCCGGCGCGCCCGCCCGCACCGTACGCGTCCTGGCCCACGTCACCTCGTGCGGCCCGCTCGCACCCGTCTACCTCGGCGACTCCGCGCCCACCCGTCCCGCGCAGTCCCCGGCGTAGTCCGCACCCACCAGTCGTCCACCTCACCGACCACCCACATCACGATCGAGGTCGAGACATGCAAGACCCGTCCCCGTACCCGGATCTCAAGGCCGTCCTGGAGGAACTCCAGGAGGCCCTCGGCGCGGAGCGCGTGCGGCACGACGCCACGGCGCCGCTGCCCCCGGCCCCCAACGTCTCCGCCTTCGCGGCCCGCGACACCCGCGCCGTGCTGCGCCCCGGCTCCGTCGCCGACGTACGCGCCCTCGTCGGCGCCTTCCACCACGCCAAGGCCTCCGGCGCGGGACTCCCCGGTCTGCAGGCCGTCTCCACCGGCCGCAACTGGGGGCTGGGCTCCAAGGAGCCGGCCTCCGGGCCCGTCGTACGCGTGGAACTGGACGGACTCGACGCCCTGCGCGAGCTCGACACCGAGGCCGGCTACGCCGTGGTCGAGCCGGGCGTCACGCAGAAGGCACTGTCCGAACGGCTCGACGGCACCGGCCGGATGCTGAACGTCACCGCGTCCTCCGGCCACACCAGCGTCCTGGGCAACACCGTCGACCGCGGTGTGGGACTGCGCCACCAGCGCACCGAGGACCTGCTGGGCCTGGAGGTCGTGCTGCCCGACGGCGGACTCGCGCACATCGGCTGGTGGCCCGGCGACACCACGCACGGCAAGGGCGACGGCTTCAACCCGCTCGGCCTCGGCCCCAGCCTGTTGCACCTGTTCACACAGTCCGACCTCGGGATCGTCACCGCCGCCGTGGTCCGGCTGCTGCCGCGCCCGCGGCGCCAGAGCACCGTCCGCGCCCGCTTCCGCCGCGAGGCGCTGGCCGAGGCGGTCGACGCGCTGCGCACGTGGAAGGCGAACGGCCTGGTCTCGGGCGTGATCAAGGTGTACGACACCGCCTCGACCGCGACCTACGGCGGCGGGGACACCGCCGGCGGCTACGTCGCCCACATGAGCGTGGAGGGCACCGACCGCTCGGCCGACGCCCTCAAGGCGGCCCTGCTGGCCGAGATGGCCGAAACGGGCCTGTTCACCTCCGTCGCTCCCGGCGACGAGCAGCCTCCCACGGACGACGACGTCGTCGCCCGCGTGGTGGACGCCGCCTACCGCGGTTCGGTCGCACACAACGAGCGCATGCTCGCCTCCGCGACCGGTGCGGCCGCCGACCGGGTGGACGCCGACGGCAACGGCTGGCTGTTCTTCCTGCCGTTCCTGCCCTTCGACGGCGCCTCGGTGGTACGGGCCCTGGACATCCTGGACCGCATCCACCTCGCGACCGGCATCCGGCCCGGCTCCACGGTCAACGCCCTGGACGCCGACGTCATCGACCTCGTCGTGTCCTTCCCCTTCGACCGGGCCACGCAGGCCGAGGCCGCCCACAGCGCCCTCGACCTCGCCCACACCTGGTTCGGCGAGGCCGGCCTGCGCCCCTACCGCCTCGACTCCGGGCACGCCCGCGCCGTCACGGGCGTCACGGGCGGCGCCGCCGCCGAGGCCGCCCTGCAGCGTGCCCTGCGCGCCGCCGTCGACCCCCTCGGGGTCATGGCCGCCGGACGCTACGCGTGAGCGCCGCCGCCCCGTCCCACCCGACCCGCACCCCTGATGAGAACGTGATGACGACGACGCCCTACGTACCCGACACCGCCGAGGCGATCCTGGACCGCGCCCGCGAGCTCGTCCCGGTCCTGCGGGAGAGCTCCGCGCGCATCGAGGCCGAGCGCCGGCTGCCCGAGGACGTCGTGGAACTGCTCCGCGGCGCCGGCGTGTTCCGTGCCGCCATGCCCAAGACCTGGGGCGGTCCGGAGCTGACCTCGATGCAGCAGGCCGAGCTCCTGGAGATCCTCTCCGCCGGTGACGTCTCCGTCGGCTGGTGCGCGATGATCGGCATGGACTCCGGCATCTACTCCGGCTACCTCGACGACGAGGTGGCCCGCGGGATGTGGCCGACCCTGGACATGGCCAACTCCGGCTGGATCTACCCGCAGGGCAAGGCAGTCCGGGTCCCCGGCGGCTTCCGCGTCACCGGCCGGTGGAAGTTCGGCTCCGGCTCCTCGCACTGCGACTGGCTGGGTGCCGGCGTGCACGTCTTCGACGAGGACGGCCGGCCGGAGGCCGACCCGGTCACGGGCGCCCCGCGGCACTGGCGGGTGATGATCGCCCGGCCCGGCGAGTACGCGTTCCACGACACCTGGCACACCACCGGCCTGGCCGGCTCCGGCTCGCAGGACTACTCCTGCACCGACCTGTTCGTACCGGAGGAGCGGTCCTTCTCCTTCTCCGACCCCAAGCGGACCGGGCCGCTGCACGCCACCCCGGACGCGATCCTGCGCAAGATGCCCGGCATCCCGCTCGGCATGGCGCGGGCCGCGCTGGACCACGTACGGGAACTGGCCGCGCAGCGCACCGACCGCGAGACCGGCACCCCGTGGCGGGACGACTACCGGATCCAGTCCACGATCGCGCGCCTGGAGGGTGAGCTGATCGCCGCCCGCGCCGGGGTGTTCAGCACGCTCCAGGTGCAGTGGGACGCGCTGGCCTCGGGCGACGTGCTCAGCGACGACGCCCGGGTGGCCACCGCGATCGCCCGGCGCCACGCCTTCCGCACGGCCCGGTCCATCGTCCACGAGCTCTTCGACCTCGTCGGCGGGTCGTCCGTCTACAAGCCGAACCCGCTGGACCGCTGGCTGCGCGACGCCAACACGATGTGCCAGCACGCCGTCGCCCAGGACTCGGTCCTGCAGCTGACCGGAAACGTCCTCCTGGGCGGTACGTCCGCCTCCCCCTTCTTCTAGAGACACAAGCGAGAGAAGCGTCCAACCGTCATGGATCCCATACGTGTTGTGCTGTTCACCGAAGTCAACTCCAAACTCGGATCACCGTTCCTGAGCATCCTGCACGGCCACCCGGACGTGGAACTGGCCGCCGTGGTCACCTCGCCGCCCGGGAAGCTGTGCTCGTACTTCACCGACGACGAGGAGGCCGTCGACGTCGCCGACCAGGCGCGCGCCCTGGGCGTGCGGGTCCTGCGCCCGCGCTCGGTCAACGACCCCGACACCGTGGAGGCGCTGGCCGCCCTGGAGGCCGACTACTTCCTCGTCGGCAATTTCCAGCAGCTGCTGGGAGCCCCGCTGCTGGACCTGCCGCGCCGCACCGCCGTCAACTTCCACCCCTCGCCGCTGCCGGAGTTCGCCGGGCTCGCGCCGTTCTACTGGATGGTCCGCGAGGGCGCCTCGGCCAGCTCCGTGTCCGCCATCGAGATGGGCCGCAAGCTCGACGACGGCGACCTGCTGATGCAGCACCACGTCCCGCTCTCGGGTCGCGAGACCGGGCTGGAACTGCGCACCATGCAGGAGCGCGCCAACGTGCTGATGCTGCTCGACCTGATCCCGCACCTGGTGGAGAACACCCTGGAGCGCACGCCCCAGGACCTCTCCCGCCGCTCCTATTACGGGCGGCCGCGGGACGAGCACTACCGGCTGGACTTCTCGCTCCCGGCCGCCGTCGTGGAGCGCCACGTCCGGGCCGCCTACCGCAGCCCGGGGGCCTGGTTCACCGCGCCCGGCGGGCAGCGCGTCCGGCTGCTGTCGGCGGCGTACGGCGAGGAGGACCGTCCGGCGCTCGGCGGGCGGCCGCCCGGCACGCTGGTGCGCGACGACGGCGGGCTGTACGTGGCGTGCGCGGACGGCGACTGGCTGCGGCTGGTCACGGTGGAATGCGGCGGACGCGAGGTGGCCGTGGACGATCCGGCGCTCGCGCTCCTCGGCGAAGCGATGACGGTGGGGTGACGGATGTCCTTGTTCGAAGCGACGCAGCAGGCGCAGGTGCCGACGGAGGTGCGGCGGGTGCTGCACGTGCCGGCCGGCGGCGGGAAGGCCACCTGGCTGTCGGGTGACGTCTACAGCGTCAAGGCGGGCGCGGCGGAGACCGGCGGGTCCATCGCCGTGCTGGAGGCCTCGGTACCGCCCGGTGGGGGGCCTCCCCCGCACCGGCACGCCGACGAGGACGAGGCGTTCTACGTCCTGGACGGACGGCTGACCATCCGGGTGGCCGAGAACACCTACGAGGCGGGCACGGGCGACTTCGTGTTCGTGCCGCGCGGGACGGCGCACCAGTTCCACAACCACTCGCTGCACCACGCGAAGCTGCTGCTCATCTTCACGCCGGGCGGTGTGGAGAACTTCTTCCTGGAGGCCGGTACGGAGCCCACCGCGGGCATGCCGGTGCCGGTGGAGGACCCGCCGGGCGTGGCCGAGGTGGGAGCGCGCCACGGTGTGATTCCGGCCGGTCTCGACTGATCGCGGACTCTCGCACCGTCTTTCTGAAACGACCGGTTGGGAATGGGGTAGCCTCGTGACCATGGCCAGGCCCAAGGAGTTCGACCCGCAGACCGCCCTGGTGGCGGCGATGGAACTCTTCCGCCGCCAGGGGTACGAGGCCACCTCGATCCAGGACCTGGTGGACGCGCTGGGCATCAACCGCTCCAGCATGTACTCCGCCTACGGGTCCAAGCACGACCTCTACCTCAAGGCGCTTGACCTGTACTGCGCCGTCGAGGCGGACCGGGCCCGGCAGAGCCTCGCCGAGTCCGACGCGGGCCCGGCGCTGCCGGTCCTGCGCGCCTTCCTCCTCTCCTACGTCGACTCGGCGCTGGCCGATCCGCTGCGCGGCGGGTGCATGGTCACGCACGGCGTGCTGGAGCGGCTGCCGGGGGACGAGAAGGCGGCGCGGCGGCTCGGCGGTGCGCTGGGCTCGCTGGAGGAGGCGTTCGCCTATCTCCTGCTGCGGGCCCGGGTCGCCGGTGAGCTGGCGCCCGGTACCGACGTACGGTCCACCGCCCGCTTCCTCGTCACCCTCACCCAGGGGCTGCGCGTGATGGAGCGGGCGGCGGACCGGGACTACCTGACCCAGGTCGTCGACCAGGCCCTGGGGGGCCTGTCCCGTACCGCCTGACACGCATCCGGCGGACGCTCCACCCTTGCGCACCGCACCCGGGTCACGCCTGCCCACGTTCTGGAACGATCGTTTATTTATAGAAAGGTTGTGACGGCCGTGCCCAAGGCCGTGTACGTCCTCGCCCTCGGCATCTTCGCCATGGTCACCAGCGAATTCGTGGTGGCCGGCCTGATGCCCCAGATCTCCGAGGGACTCGGGGCCACCATCCCCCAAGTCGGCTACCTGATCACGGCGTTCGCCGTCGCCATGGCCCTCGGCGGGCCGTTCCTGGCCACCGCCGTGCTGAGGCTCCCGCACAAGAGCGCCCTGATGGTCCTCTTCGCCGTCTTCCTCGGCGGCAACGTCCTGGCCGCGCTGTCCACCGACTACGTGACGATGGCCGTCGGCCGCGTCATCACCGGTGTCGCCTCCTCCGCCTTCTTCGGCGTGTCGCTCTCGGTCGTCGCCGAGATCACCAAGCCCGAGATGCGCGGCAAGGCCATCGGCGCCGCCATGAACGGCCTGATGCTCGGCACCCTGCTCGGCCTGCCCATCTCCACCTTCGTGGGGGGCCAGTTGGGCTGGCGGGCCGCGTTCTGGGCGATCTCCGCCCTGACCGTCGTCGCGGCCCTGGCCACGGTCTTCGGCGTGCCGTCCGTGACCGGCACCGGGGCGGAGGGCGCCTCCTCCGTCAAGGAGGAGATGCGCGCCTTCAAGAACCCGCGGCTGTGGCTGGTGTTCTCCACCTCCACGCTGATCATCGGCGCCACGTTCTCCGCGTTCAGCTACTTCACGCCGATCCTCACCGAGCTCACCGGCTTCAGCGAGGGCGCGGTGCCCTGGCTGCTGGTCGCCTACGGTGCCGCGACCGTGGTCGGCAACAACGTCGTGGGCCGCTTCGCCGACAAGCACACCATCGTGACCCAGCTCGTCGGGCTCGGCCTGAACATGGTCTTCCTCGCGGGCTTCGCCCTCTTCGCCGAGGTCACCGCGCCCGCGCTGATCTTCATGATGGGCATCGGCCTGGTCGGCGTCACGATGAACCCTTGCATGATCACCCGCGTCCAGCGCACCGCTAACGCCCGGCCGCTGGTCAACACCGTGCACTCCTCCTTCATCACGCTCGGCATCGTCATCGGCTCCTGGCTCGGCGGTGTCGGCATCAACGCCTACGGGCTCCGGGCCCCGCTCGTCCTGGGCGTGGTCATGGCCTTCCTCGGCCTGTTCACCCTCCTCCCGGACCTCCGGCGCACGAAGGGCGGCACCGGCGGATCCGCCTCCGCCGCCCCCGAGCCGGAGCCTGCCGCGGCCTGAGCCCGGCACGCTTTCCGGTTCACCCGACTCCCCAGCACAGAAAAGGAACCATTGTGACGACCACTCTCCACGGCGTGGCCCTGGTGACCGGCGGCTCCCGCGGCATCGGCGCCGAGATCGCCCGCACGCTCGCCGGGCACGGCGCCGACGTCGCGATCACCTACCGCGCGAACAAGGAACAGGCCGAGGAAGTCGCCGGCCAGGTACGGGCGCTGGGCCGGCGCGCCGTGGCCGTCGAGGCCGACGCCGCGGACGCGGAGGCCGTCACCGCGGCCGTCGACCGGGTCGTGCGCGAACTCGGCCCGGTGCGGATCCTCGTCAACAACGCCGGATACGCGGACATGACCTGCCCGCCGCTCGCCGAGGTGCCGCTGGCCACCCTCGACCGGACCCTGGACATCAACGTCCGCGGCGCCTTCCTCATGGCCCAGGCCGTCTCCCGGTGCATGCCCGACGGCGGCCGTATCGTGAACATCGGCTCCTGCCTCGCCACGCAGGTGCCCGCCCCGGGCTTCACCCCGTACGCCATGTCGAAGGCGGCGGTCCACGGCCTGACCGTGGGCCTCGCCCGTGACCTGGGCGAGCGCGCCATCACCGTCAACCAGGTGGCGCCCGGATCCATCGACACCGACATGAACCCGGCCGACGGACCGTCCGCCGACTTCCAGCGCGGCCTGAACATCTTCGGACGCTACGGCCGCGCCGAGGAGATCGCGAGCGCCGTCCTCTACCTGGCGAGCGACGAGGCCTCCTTCGTCACCGGCACCACGCTGACCGTGGACGGCGGCGCCAACGCCTGACGGCTCCGTCCCCTGAACGGCCGGGTCCCGGAGAGGCATCGAGCCCCCTGCTCCGCTCCGGGACCCGGCTCACCCTCCCCCACCGCACAGCCCCCACCACGTACCGCACTCGCGCCACGCAAGGGAACCTGTCATGCCGCATCTGGACCGCCGCGGATTCCTCGCCGCCTCCGCCGTCGCGGGGATAGCCGGCCCGCTCACCGCCACCGCCACCGACGCCGCCGCCGCCGCCGCACACGGCCCGGCCGGCCCGAAGATCCTGCCTGCCGACCCCCGCTACCCGTCTCTGCAGACGGGGATCAACCGGCGCTACGTGGCCCGCCCCGAGCACGTCAGGATGGTCCGCTCGGCCCGCGACGCCGAGGAGGCGCTGCGTGAGGCGATCAAGGGACGCAAGCGGGTCTCCGTGCGCTCCGGCGGCCACTGCCTCGCCGATTTCACCTGCAACCCCGAGGTCGAGGTCCTCCTCGACTTCTCCGGGATGACCGCCGTCGGCTACGACGAGCACCGGCGCGCCTTCCACGTCGAGCCCGGCGCCCACCTGATGGCCGTCTACGAGGCCCTCTACAAGGGAGGGGGGTGACCCTGCCGGGCGGCGTCTGCCACTCCGTCGGCGCCGGCGGCCACGTCAGCGGCGGCGGCTACGGGCTGCTCTCCCGGGACTTCGGCCTGGTCGTCGACCACCTGTACGCCGTCGAGGTGGTCGTCCCGGGCGCAGGCGGCCGCCCCCGCACGGTCGTGGCCACCCGCGAGCCCGGTGATCCGCACCGCGAGCTGTGGTGGGCCCACACAGGGGGCGGCGGCGGCAACTTCGGCCTCATCACCCGCTACTGGTTCCGCACCCCCGGCACCGAGCACGCACCCCCCGAGCGCCAGCTGCCCGCTCGGCACGAGCTGTTCTACAAGGGCAACTACGAGCGGTTGCGGGCGGTCAAGCGCGCCTACGACCCGCACGGCGTCTTCCGGCACAAGCTCTCGGTCGCGCCGTGACGAGCGACGGCGGGCAGGCGTTCCGGGGCCGCCACCTGACCATGATGGCCATGGGCGGCGCGGTCGGCACCGGTCTCTTCGTGGGCTCGGCCGAGACCATCCGCGCGGCCGGGCCGGCCGCGCTGGTCAGCTACGCGCTGGCGGGACTGCTGGTGCTGCTGGTCATGCGGATGCTCGGGGAGATGGTCGCGGCGCGGCCGATGGCGGGGTCCTTCGCGGACTACGCCCGGCTCGCCTTCGGCGACTGGGCGGGCTTCACGGTCGGCTGGCTCTACTGGTACGCCTTCGTCGCGATCGTGGCCATCGAGGCGATCGCGGGCGGGCAGATCGTGCACGGGTGGCTGCCGCAGGTGCCGGCGTGGACGTGCAGCCTGGTGCTGCTCGGGGCTCTGACGGCGGTGAACCTGCGCTCCAGCCGTTCCTTCGGGACCGCGGAGTTCTGGTTCGCCCTCGTCAAGATCGGCGCGATCGCCGCGTTCCTGGTGCTGGGCGGCGCGTACCTGCTGGGCGGCGGCCCGTCCGGTCCGGTGCTGGGGAACCTCACGGCGCACGGGGGTTTCGCCCCGCACGGGTTCGGTGCGGTCCTCACCGCGACCGTCGGCGTCGTCTTCGCCTTCGGCGGTACGGAGATCGTGGCGGTCGCCGCGGCCGAGTGCCCCGATCCGGGGCGGGCCGTGGCCCGGGCCACCCGTCAGATCGTCTGGCGGATCCTGGTGTTCTTCCTCGGCTCGGTGCTGCTGGTGGTCGCGATCGTGCCCTGGCCGCTGATCAGCGGCGAGGAGAGCCCGTACGTGACGGCGCTGGACCGGATGGGCGTGCCCTTCGCGGCGTCCGCGATGAGCATGGTGATCCTGACGGCGCTGCTGTCCGTACTGGGTTCCACGCTGTACGCCTCCTCGCGGATGCTGCACACGCTGGCCGGGCACGGGGACGCCCCGCGGTGGGCGGCCGTGCCGCGGCGGGCGGTCCTGCTCGGCACCGTGGTGGGCTGCGGGGCGGTCGTGGCGCAGGCGCTGAGCCCCGGGCGGACCTTCCCCTTCCTGCTCAACTCGACCGGTGCGGTGCTGGTCATCATGTATCTGGGGATCGCCCTCTCCCAGTTCGTGCTGCGGGTCCGGACCGAGCGCACCGAACCCGAGCGGCTGACGTTCCGGATGTGGGGATTCCCCCACCTGACCCTGTTGGTGGTGCTCGCTCTGTCGGCGATCCTGTGCTCCATGCTGTTCAGCGGACGGACGCGGCCCCAACTGCTGATGAGCCTGGGCAGTCTGGGCGTGGTGCTGGTGGCGGGCGTCCTGAGGAGGGTGTGGCGGCGTACCGGCGAGTTGCGGTTCGTCAACACGGTAAGGTAAGTAAACGGTGTTTGTACGGGGGGTGCGACACTCTCGCCGTGCCCTGAGGAGGAGCCCCCGCCATGCAGACCCTGTCCCGCCGTGAACGCCTTCGGATCGAGACCACCGCGCAGATCAAGGAGGTCGCGCTCGAACTGCTCGCCGCCGGTGACGTCGCGGGGATCACCCTGCGCGGCATCGCGCGTGAGATGGGCATGACGGCGGCGGCCCTGTACGGCTACTTCGACACCCGCGACGACCTGCTGGCGACGCTGGCCGCGGACACGTTCAACCGGCTCGCCGACCAGCAGGAGGCGGCCCGTGACGCGCTCCCGCAGGACGCGACCGCGGCCCGGCTGCTCGCGGTCGCGGGCACCTTCCGGGAGTGGGCCCGCACCCACCCGGCGGAGTTCCGCCTCACCTACGGGGACAGCTCCCCGGGGTACGCCCCGACGGCCGAGAACGTCGTGGCGGCGGCCCGCCGATGTTGCATGATCCTCCTCGGTCTGGTCGACGCGGCCTGGCCGCAGGCGCCCGAGCAGCTCAAGCGGGCCGAGGCGGAGTGGGCCGACTTCGTCCCCTCCCTGGCGGCGCTGGCCCGCGAGTGCTTCCCGCACCTCCCGCCGCAGGCGCTGCTGGCGTCGCTGCGGGTGTGGGGCCGCATGTACGGCCCCGTCGCGCTGGAGGTCTACCGCCAGTTCGGCCCCGACGCCAACCCCCGGGTGCTGTTCCAGGCGGAGATGGACTCGGCCCTGGAGATGCTCGGCCTGGACAAGCCGGCCGCGGCCGGGTGACGTGTGGGCCCGGAGCGGCGCCCGGCCGCGGGGCCGCGCCGGTACAGCGCTCTAGCGCGACCCGTACACCGGCAGTGGGGCCCCCGCCTCGGCCAGGAGCTTGACCGCCGTCTCACCCGCCTCCGCCGGGGTCCACCGCGCTCCGCGGTCGGCGGTGGGGCCCGGCCGCCAGCCCTCCATCACGGTGATCCGGCCGCCCTCGGTCTCGAAGACCCGCCCGGTGACCCCGGCCGAGGCGTCCGCGCCGAGCCAGACCACGAGCGGTGAGACGTTCTCGGGTGCCATGGCGTCGAAGCCGCCGTCGTCGGGGGCGGCCATGGTCTGCGCGAAGGTCCGTTCGGTCATGCGGGTCCGCGCGGCCGGGGCGATCGCGTTGACCTGGACCCCGTACGGGCGCATCTCGGCCGCCGCGACCAGGGTCAGGCCGAGGACGCCCGCCTTGGCCGCGCTGTAGTTGCCCTGTCCGACGGAGCCCAGCAGCCCCGCCCCGGAGGAGGTGTTGACCACCCGGGCGGCCACCGGGCGGCCCGCCTTCGCCTCCGTGCGCCACCATGCGGCCGCCGACCGCAAGGGCAGGAAGTGCCCCTTCAGGTGGACCCGTACGACCGCGTCCCAGTCGTCCTCGTCCAGGTTCACCAGCATCCGGTCGCGCAGGAAACCGGCGTTGTTGACCAGCGTGTCGAGGCGCCCGTAGGCGTCGAGGGCGGCCTCCACCAGGGAGCCCGCGCCCTGCGGGGTCGCGATGTCCCCGCCGTGCGCGACGGCTTCGCCGCCGAGCGCCTCGATCTCGCGGACCACCTGCGCCGCCGGGCCGTCCGGTCCGGGCAGCCCGTCCAGCCCCACGCCCAGGTCGTTGACGACGACCTTCGCCCCTTCCGCGGCGAAGGCCAGGGCGTGGGCCCTGCCCAGCCCCCGCCCCGCGCCCGTCACGATCACGACCCGGCCCTCGCACAGTCCCGCCATCTCAGCTCTCCTTGTTGACAGTTGCCGCATCCAGGAACGCCGGGCGCTCCCCGCCTCCGTGCACCAGCAGGCCGGCGCCGCTCACGTACCGCGCCCGGTCGGAGGCGAGGAAGACCGCCGCGTCCCCGACGTCGGCCGGTTCGGCGAGCCGCCCCAGCGGGACGGTCGCCCCCACCGCCTCGATCCCCGCCTCGTCCCCGTAGTGCAGGTGCGCGAGTTCGGTCCGCACCATGCCGAGGATCAGCGAGTTCACCCGCACCTCGGGCGCCCATTCGACGGCCATGGACCGGGCGAGGTTCTCCAGGCCGGCCTTGGCCGCCCCGTAGGCCGCCGTCCCCGGTGAGGGGCGGGTCCCGCTGACGCTGCCGATCATCACGACCGATCCGCGGGTCCGTCTGAGCCAGGGGTGGGCCGCCAGCGAGGCCGTCAGGGGGGCGAGCAGGTTGAGCTCGACGACCCGTGCGTGGCGTTCGGCGCCGCCCTCGCCGAGCAGCCGGTACGGGGTCCCGCCCGCGTTGTTGACCAGGCAGTCGAGCCGTCCGTACCGGTCGGCGACCGCGTCGAAGAAGTCCGGTACGGCGCCGGTGTCGCGCAGGTCGAGCGCGGTGAAGGACGCCTCGCGGCCGTCAGTCGAGACCGGTTCGTCCGGAGGCCGGCGGGCGCACACGACGACCTCCGCGCCGGCCGCGAGGAACGACCGGGCGATCCCGGCGCCGACGCCCCTGGTTCCGCCGGTGACGACGACAACCCTCCCGTCGAGCTCCATCGGCTGCTACCTTCCTCACCTAACAAATGTTTGGTGGAAAGGTAGCTGATCCTCTCATGGGTGTCTCCACCTCCCGCCCGGACAAGGGCGTCGCACTGGTCACGGTCGACTTCCCGCCCGTCAACGCGCTGCCCGTGCAGGGCTGGTACGACCTCGCCGATGCCCTGCGGGCCGCGGGCCGCGACCCCGAGGTCCGGTGCGTGGTCCTCGCCTCCGACGGCCGCGGTTTCAACGCGGGCGTCGACATCAAGGAGGTGCAGCGCGACACCGGACACACGGCCCTCATCGGCGCCAACCGGGGCTGCTACGAGGCCTTCGCCGCCGTCTACGAGTGCGAGGTCCCCGTCGTCGCGGCCGTGAACGGCTTCTGCCTGGGCGGCGGGATCGGCCTGGCCGGCAACGCCGACGCGATCGTCGCCTCCGACGACGCCGTCTTCGGCCTGCCCGAGCTCGACCGGGGCGCGCTGGGCGCCGCCACCCACCTGGCCCGACTGGTCCCCCAGCACCTGATGCGCGCCCTCTACTACACCTCGCGCACCGCGACCGCCGCCGAACTGCACGCCCACGGCTCGGTCTGGAAGGTGGTCCCGCCCGGAGCGCTGCGCGGCGCCGCCCTGGAACTGGCCGCCGAGATCGCGAAGAAGGACGGCTGCCTGATCCGGCTGGCGAAGGCCGCCATCAACGGCATCGACCCCGTGGACGTGCGCCGCAGCTACCGCTTCGAGCAGGGCTTCACCTTCGAGGCCAACCTCAGCGGTGTCGCGGACCGGGTCCGCGACACCTTCGGGAAGGGAGAGCGCTCATGAGCGACAAGACCATGACCGTCGACGAGGTGGTCGGGCAGCTGCGCAGCGGGATGACCCTCGGAATCGGCGGCTGGGGGTCCCGGCGCAAGCCGATGGCCCTGGTCAGAGCCCTGCTCCGGTCCGAGATCACCGATCTCACCGTGATCTCCTACGGTGGCCCGGACGTCGGCCTGCTGGCCGCCGCGGGCCGGATCCGCCGGCTCGTCGCCCCCTTCGCCACCCTCGACTCCATCGCGCTGGAGCCGCATTTCCGGGCCGCGCGCGAACGGGCCGCCTTCGCGCTCACCGAGTACGACGAGGCCATGTTCATGTGGGGCCTGCACGCCGCCGCCAACCGGCTGCCCTTCCTCCCGGTCCGGGCCGGCCTCGGCTCCGACGTGATGCGGGTCAACCCCGGACTGCGCACGGTCACCTCGCCCTACGGCGACGGCGAGGAGCTCGTCGCCGTCCCCGCCCTGCGCATGGACGCCGCCCTGGTCCACCTCAACCGCGCCGACCGCCTCGGCAACGCCCAGTACCTGGGACCGGACCCGTACTTCGACGACCTGTTCTGCGAGGCCGCCGACGCCGCCTACGTCTCCTGCGAGCAGCTCGTCGGGACCGCCGAGCTCGCCAAGGCCGGCCCCCCGCAGTCCCTCCTGGTCAGCCGGCACTCCGTCACCGGGGTGGTGGAGACCCCGAACGGCGCGCACTTCACCTCCTGCGCCCCCGACCACGGCCGCGACGAGGCCTTCCAGAAGCTCTACGCGAGCACCCCCTGGCCCGAGTTCTCGGCCCGCTTCCTGTCCGGAACGACCGAGCACGACTACCAGTCGGCCGTCCGGACCTGGCAGGAGGAGCAGCAGTGACCCCGACGACCGCCACCGGACCCACCGGGCCCACCGGGCCTACCGGACCCACCCGTGCCGAGTACTGCGTGATCGCGTGCGCCGAGGCCTGGCGGGGCGACGGCGAGGTGCTCGCCAGCCCGATGGGCCTGATCCCTTCCTTCGGGGCCCGGCTCGCGAAGCGGACCTTCTCCCCCGACCTGCTGCTGACGGACGGCGAGGCCCTGCTCGTCGGGCTGGACGGCACGCCCGAGGGCTGGCTGCCGTACCGCCGGCACCTGACCATGGTCACCGGCGGCAGGCGGCACGTGATGATGGGCGCGAGCCAGATCGACCGGTTCGGCAACCAGAACATCTCGTGCATCGGGGACTGGGAACGGCCGGCCCGCCAGCTGCTCGGTGTGCGCGGCGCACCCGTCAACACCCTGAACAATCCGGTGAGTTACTGGATCCCCAGGCACTCGACCCGGGTCTTCGTCGAGCGCGTCGACATGGTCAGCGGTGTCGGCTACGACCGGGCCGCCGAGGCCGGGGTGACCCGCTTCCACCGGCTGCCCCGGGTGGTCAGCGACCTCGGCGTCTTCGACTTCACCGGGCCCGAGAACGCGATGCGGCTGGCCTCCCTGCACCCGGGGGTCACCGTCGAGGAGGTCCGGTCGGCGACGGGCTTCGAGCTGGCGCTGCCCGAGGAGGTCCCGTACACGCGGGAGCCGACCGCGCACGAACTGCGGCTGATCCGCGAGGTGATCGATCCGAAGGGCCTGCGCAACCGGGAAGTGCGGGGCTGATCCGGTGGAGACGGCGTTCACGAAGCTGGTCGGGGTCGAGCACCCCCTCGTGCAGACGGGCATGGGCTGGGTCGCGGGACCCCGCCTGGTGTCGGCCGCGGCGCGCGCCGGCGCCCTGGGCATCCTGGCCTCGGCGACGATGACCACGGACCAGCTGCGGTCGGCGGTCCGCGAGGTCCGCTCCCGCGTCCCGGAGGGGACCCCCTTCGGCGTCAACCTGCGCGCGGACGCCGGGGACGCGCCCGAGCGCGTCCGGCTGATCATCGACGAGGGGGTGAAGGTCGCCTCCTTCGCGCTCGCGCCCTCCAGGGAGCTGATCGCCCGGCTGAAGGACGCGGGCGTGGTGGTCATCCCGTCGATCGGGGCCCGGCGGCACGCCGAGAAGGTGGCGGCCTGGGGCGCCGACGCGGTGATCGTGCAGGGCGGCGAGGGCGGCGGCCACACCGGTGACGTGGCCACCACCGTGCTGCTGCCGCAGGTCGTGGACGCCGTGGACATCCCGGTGGTCGCGGCGGGCGGCTTCGCCGACGGCCGCGGTCTGGTCGCGGCCCTGGCGTACGGGGCGGCGGGCATCGCGATGGGCACGCGGTTCCTGCTGACCTCGGATTCGACCGTCCCGGACGCGGTGAAGGCCGAGTACCTGAGGGCGACGGTCCGGGACGTCACCGTCACCACGGCCGTCGACGGGCTCCCGCACCGCATGCTCCGAACGGAGCTGGTCGACTCCCTGGAGCGGGCCGGACGGGCCCGGGCGCTGGTCCGGGCGGTCCGGCACGCGGCGGGCTTCCGGAAGCTGTCCGGCCTGGGCTGGCCGCAGATGGTCCGCGACGGCCTGGCGATGAAACACGGCAAGGACCTGTCCTGGAGCCAGGTCCTGCTGGCCGCGAACACTCCCATGCTCCTCAAGGCGTCCATGGTCGAGGGCCGTACGGACCTCGGCGTCATGGCATCGGGCCAGGTCGCGGGGGTGATCGACGATCTCCCGTCCTGTGCGGAGCTCGTCTCCCGCGTCATGGCCGAGGCCCACTCCGTGCTGGACCGGCTCCATGGGTCGCACGGAGCGCACGCGCCCGACACCCTGCCACCACCAGGGTGATCCCCCTTCTCCGTCACAGGAGTCGCTCCCATGAGCCGTGTCAGAATCCGCAGAGGGGCCGCGGCGGCCGTCGCCGCCTTCGCCCTCGCCGCCCTGCCGACCGCCGCGCACGCGGCGTCGGCACCCGGAGCCGGGGTCGGCGCCCGGCACCAGCAGCAGCAAGCTGAACCGATTCGTCAGATCGTCCTCCAGGGCGCCGTCAACGTCCGTGACCTCGGCGGCTACCGCACCTGGACCGGCGGTCAGGTCCGCCAGGGACTCGTCTACCGCTCCGACGCACTGAGCAAGCTGACCGACGCCGACGTCACCACCGTCTCCGGTCTCGGCCTCACGAAGGTCATCGACTTCCGCATCCCGATGGAGGTCCAGTACGACGGCGCCGACCGGCTGCCCGCCGGACTCTCCCCCACCGCACGCCCGGTGAGCGACCTCGGCCTCTACGGGACGCTCGTCGGAGCGATCGGCAGCGGGGACCCGGTCACCCAGGAGCAGATGCTCGGCGGCGGCCGCGCCGAGGCCTACATGCGCGACATCTACCGCACGTTCGTGACCGGCCCCGAGAACCGGGCGCAGTTCGCGGCGACCCTGCGGGAGCTCGCGGACGGCCGGCAGGGGCCGGTCCTGTACCACTGCACGTCCGGCAAGGACCGGACCGGCTGGGTGAGTTACGTGCTGCTGCGCGCCCTCGCCGTGCCCGAGGAGACCGCCGAGCGCGACTACCTGGCGTCGAACACCTTCCGCGCCGCCTACGACGCCAGGGTGCGGGCGGGGCTGAAGCAGTCGGGCCGGATGCAGAACCCCGACCTGCTGATCCCGCTCCAGGAGGTCCGCCAGGACTACCTGGACTCGGCGACGGCTCAGATGGAGGCCGACTACGGCAGCTTCTACGGCTACCTGACGCAGGGCCTCGGCCTGGACCTGCGGACGCTGGCGAAGCTCCAGGGCAAGCTGGTCCGGTAGCGCGTACGACGACGGGCAGTGCGCGAGGCACTGCCCGTCGTCGTACGCCGCGGGGATCCGGTCAGACCGTGCGGCGGCGGCCCTGGCCGCCGGTGCCGACGCGGCTGCGCGCGGAGGCCGCTGCGGCGCCGCCGCCGGAGCCGCCCGTGCCGCGTCGGCCGCGCTCGCCGGAGCCGCCGGCCGAGCCGCCCTGACCGCCCTGACCGCCGCGGCGGGCCTGGCCCGCGCCGGAGGCAGCCGGAGCCTGCCCGGAGCCACCGCCGGAACGGCGGCCGCGGCCGCCGGCCGCCGGGGCGCCGCCCGTGGCGGAGCCGGTGCGCGGGCCGCCCGAGCGGCGGCGCGAGCCGGAGCCCGAACCGGAGCCGCTGCGCGCCTTCGGCGCGGGCTGCTGCGGCACCTCCAGCACCACCGGGATGCCCGAGGGCTCCTTGGCGCCGGTCAGCCGGGCCAGTTCCTCGTCGGAGGACTTGATCTGCGCGGTGCGCGGGGAGATCCCGGCGTCCGACATCAGCCGGGTCATGTCCCGCTTCTGGTCGGGCAGGACCAGGGTGACCACGCTGCCGGACTCGCCGGCGCGGGCGGTACGGCCGCCGCGGTGCAGGTAGTCCTTGTGGTCGGTGGGCGGGTCGATGTTGACGACGAGGTCGAGGTCGTCGATGTGGATGCCGCGGGCCGCCACGTTGGTGGCGATCAGCGCGGTGACCTCGCCCGTCTTGAACCAGTCCAGGGTGCGGTTGCGCTGCGGCTGCGAGCGGCCGCCGTGCAGGCCGGAGGCGCGCACGCCCTCCGCCAGGAGCTTCTTGACCATGCGGTCCACACCGCGCTTGGTGTCCACGAACATGATCACCCGGCCGTCGCGGGCTGCTATGCGCGTCGCCACGGCCTTCTTGTCGGTCTCGTCCAGGACGTACAGGACGTGGTGCTCCATGGTGGTGACCGCGCCGGCCGACGGGTCGACGGAGTGGCCGACCGGGTCGGTCAGGAACATCTTGACGAGCTTGTCGATGTTCTTGTCGAGGGTCGCCGAGAAGAGCATGGTCTGGCCCCCGGGCTCGACCTGCTTGAGCAGCGCGGTGACCTGCGGCATGAAGCCCATGTCGGTCATCTGGTCGGCCTCGTCGAGGACGGTGATCGACACCTGCGAGAGGTCCGCGTCACCGCGGTCGATGAGGTCCTTCAGGCGGCCGGGGGTCGCGACGAGCACCTCGGCGCCACGGCGCAGGGCGCCCGACTGCCGGTTGATCGACATGCCGCCGACGACGGTGGCGATGCGCAGGTTGACGGCCGTGGCGTAGGGGGCCAGGGAGTCGGTCACCTGCTGCGCGAGCTCGCGGGTCGGTACGAGGACCATCGCGAGCGGCGCCTTCGGCTGCGCGCGGCGGCCGGCGGTACGGGCCAGCAGCGCCAGGCCGAAGGCCAGCGTCTTGCCGGAGCCGGTGCGGCCGCGGCCGAGCAGGTCACGGCCGGCGAGCGAGTTCGGCAGGGTCGCGGCCTGGATCGGGAACGGCTCGGTGACGCCCTGGGCGGCGAGGGTCTTCAGCAGCGCCTCGGGCATGTCCATGTCCTCGAACGCGGCGACCGGCGGCAGCGCCGGGACGGTCGGCTCGGGCATGGTGAATTCCTGCGGCCGGGGGGCGGGCGGGGCGGACTTCTGGCGTCCCGCGCCAGCCTTCGGACGCCCCTGGGCCGCTCCTCGTCCCCGGGTGGGGCGGCGGCTGGGTCGTGCGGAGCTGGAGCTGGTCATGCGAGAAAGCCCTCCTGAAACCGGCAGGTGAAACAAAGGTCGAGACAGCAGACAAGCCGGGGCCCGCACCTCTCGGTGCGGACCCCGGCATGCTGAAGGAATTAGGCGGGGAGGATGTTCTCCGCCTGGGGGCCCTTCTGGCCCTGCGTCACGTCGAAGGACACGCGCTGGCCCTCGGTGAGCTCACGGAAGCCCTGGGTGGCGATGTTCGAGTAGTGGGCGAACACGTCCGGACCGCCACCGTCCTGCTCGATGAAGCCGAAGCCCTTTTCCGAGTTGAACCACTTCACGGTGCCAAGTGCCATTTTAAATCTCCTGAATAGGCGGCAAAGGGCCCCATCCGGAGATTCCGGCAAAAAAACAATAAAAGCGCCTGAGGAACATTCCCGTCAGGCGCACATAAAGTTCATGGGTACCACAACTGCAACGACCCCTAAGCTAGCACACCTCGGTCCCGGGGTGCGGACGGGCGGGTGTGATCTCCACCCCCCGAGGTACCGGAAGCCCCTGGTGGCGGGCTCCCCCGCCTGGTTTGATCATGGGATGGCAGCGATCAGAGAGCCCTGGGGGCTCAGTGTGCTCGGCGCGGGCAGCGTGTCCGCCGAACCCAGTCTCGCCTTCGTGGACCTCGCGGTCGACCTCGTCGCCCCGACGCCGAAGGTGGCCTTCGCCGAGGCGGGGGCGGCGGTGGCCCGGCTGCGGGAGACCCTGCGGGAGCACGGGATACCGGACGGGGACGTCTCCGGCTCCCGGCTCCGGCTGACCTCGCAGTACAGCGGGTACGGCGCGGAGCGGACCTTCCTCGGCTACAGCTGCGAGGCGAAGTACACGGTGGAGACGGAGGCGCTCGACCGGCTCGAGCTGCTGATCGAGGACGCCGTGACGGCCGGTGCGAACCGTGTCGACGACGTCCGCTTCGAGGTCCGGGACAAGCCCGCCATGCGCGACGAGGCGCGGGCCCGCGCGGTCGAGGCCGCCCGCCGCAAGGCCGAGGTGTACGCGGAGGCCTGCGGGATCGAACTGGGGGCGGTGATCCACATCCAGGACGTGAACCCGGAGTCGGTGGGCGGCCACGGCCGCAGCGCCGGGCGGGCGGACCACGAGCACGACGGCACGCTCTCGCCGGGCTCGGTGCGCGTCGACGCCGCGGTCCTCCTCGGCTTCGCCCTGCTGCCCGCCTCCTGACGCCCGCTGCGGGGGCGGCCGGCCGTCGGCTACAGGCGTTCGATGATCGTCACGTTGGCCTGGCCGCCGCCCTCGCACATCGTCTGGAGGCCGAACCGGCCGCCGGTGCGCTCCAGTTCGTGCAGGAGGGTGGTCATCAGCCGGACCCCGGTCGCGCCCAGCGGGTGGCCGAGCGCGATGGCGCCGCCGTTGACGTTGACGCGCTCCGGGTCGGCCCCGGTCTCCTTCAGCCAGGCCAGCACCACCGGCGCGAACGCTTCGTTGATCTCCACCAGGTCGATGTCGGCCAGGGTCATGCCGGTCTTCTTCAGCGCGTACGCCGTCGCCGGGACGGGCGCGGACAGCATGCGGATGGGGTCCTCGCCCCGGACCGACAGGTGGTGGATGCGGGCCCGCGGCCGCAGTCCGTGTTCGCGCACCGCCCGCTCGGAGGCGATCAGCATGGCCGCCGCGCCGTCGGAGACCTGGGAGGAGACCGCGGCGGTGATGGTGCCGCCCTCGACGACCGGTTTCAGGCCCGCCATCTTCTCCAGGGTGGTGTCCCGGCGCGGGCCCTCGTCCGCGGTGACGTCGCCGTGGGGCACGATCTCGCGGTCGAAGCGGCCCTCGTCGACGGCGCGCACGGCCCGCTGGTGGGAGCGGAGCGCGTACTCCTCCATGTCGCGGCGCGAGATCCCCCACTTCTGGGCGATGAGCTGGGCGCCGTGGAACTGGTTGACCGGGGCGTCACCGTACCGGGCGCGCCAGCCGGCGGAGCCCGCGTAGGGGCCCTCGGTGAGGCCGAGGGGTTCGGCCGCCTGCCGTGAGGCGAAGGCGATGGGGATCATCGACATGTTCTGGGTGCCGCCGGCGACCACGAGGTCCTGGGTGCCGGAGAGGACGCCCTGCGCGGCGAAGTGCACGGCCTGCTGGGAGGAGCCGCACTGGCGGTCGACGGTGACGCCGGGGACCTCCTCGGGCAGGCCGGCGGCGAGCCATGCGGTGCGGGCGATGTCCCCGGCCTGCGGGCCGACGGTGTCGAGGCAGCCGAAGACCACGTCCTCCACGGCGGCCGGGTCCACCCCGGACCGTGCGACCAGTTCCCCCAGGACGTGGGCGCCGAGGTCGGCCGGGTGGACGGCGGACAGGCCGCCTCCGCGCCGTCCCACGGGGGTGCGTACGGCGTCGACTATGTAGGCCTCGGGCATCGGGACTCCTCGGACGTCGGGGCTGTCAGGTGGGGCGCAGGGCGATCCCGTCCAGGACCATCGACAGGTACTGGCGGGCGATCTCGTCGGGGCTGTGCTGTCCGCCCGGCCGGTACCAGGAGGCCGCCACCCACACCGTGTCGCGCACGAAGCGGTAGGTGAGGCGGATGTCGAGGTCGGCGCGGAAGACCTCGGCGGCGACCCCGCGTTCCAGCGTCCCCAGCCAGGCCTTCTCGAACTTCACTTGCGAGTCGGACAGGTAGTGGAAACGGGGCTGCGCGGAGAGGGTGCGGGCTTCCTTCTGGTAGATCGCGACGGCGGCGCGGTGACGGTCGATCTCGCGGAAGGATTCGGTGACGAGGGCCTCGATGGTCTCCCGGGGGCCGAGTCCGGCGGCGAGGACGGCGTCGTAGCCGTCCCACAGCTCGGTCAGGAAGGCGGAGAGGATCTCGTCGAGCATCGATTCCTTGGAATCGAAGTGGTAGTAGAGGCTGCCGGCGAGCATCCCGGCGGCGTCGGCGATCTTGCGGACGGTGGTGGCGTTGTAGCCCTGGGCGGCGAAGACTTCGGCGGCGGTGTCGAGGAGTTCGCGGCGCCGCTCGGGCGAGGGCGTCACCTGCGGCTTCTTCGTGGCTGCGGGCTGGGCTGCGGGCTTGTTCGTGGGCACGCGTCCATTGTCGGGCTACGGGTGCTGGCTGCTGACGGAGACCGTCTCGCCCGTCATGTACGACGAATAGCCGCTGGCCAGGAAGACCATGACGTTGGCGACCTCCCACGGCTCGGCGTACCGGCCGAAGGCCTCGCGGGCGGTGAGGTCGGCGAGGAGCTCCTCGCTGGTGACCTTCACCAGGTGCGGGTGCATGGCCAGGCTGGGGGCGACCGCGTTGACGCGTACGCCGAACTCCGCGGCCTCCAGTGCCGCGCACCGGGTCAGTGCCATGACCCCGGCCTTGGCCGCGGCGTAGTGGGCCTGGCCGGCCTGGGCGCGCCAGCCGACGACGGAGGCGTTGTTGACGACGACTCCGCCCGTGCCGGAGGCCCTGAAGGAGCGCAGGGCCGCGCGGGTGCAGCGGAAGGTGCCGTTCAGAGTGACGTCGAGGACGCGGGTCCACTGCTCGTCGGTCATGTCGACGAGGGCCGCCGTGCCGCCGAGTCCGGCGTTGTTGACGACGACGTCGAGGCGGCCGTGGGTCTCTTCGGCGAGCGCGAACAGGGCCCGGATCTGGTCCTCGTCGGTGACGTCGCAGGGCAGCGAGGTGACGCGGCCGGCTCCGAACTCGGTGGTGAGCGCGTCCTCGGTCTCCTTCAGCCGGCGGGCGTGGGCGTCGCTGATGACCACGCGGGCGCCCTCCTCCAGGAAGCGGCGGGCGGTGGCCCCGCCGATGCCGGCCCCGGCGGCGGCGGTGATGACGGCGGTGCGGTCCTGCAGCAGGTGGTGGCCGGCGGTGTACCGGGGCTCGTTCATGCGAACTCCTCGACGCTGCTCATGGCCGTACGTTAACCTACCAAACACTTGTTAGGGAAGTGACGGCGGTCGAGGAGGCGGGCAACCGATGGACCTGACCCACACGGCGGAGACGGCGGCCTTCCGGGCCGAGGCGCGCGCCTGGCTGGCCGACCACGTCCCCGCCTCCCCGCTGCCCTCGCTGGAGACGCGCGAGGGCTTCGCCGCGCACCGTGAGTGGGAGGCCCGGCTGCACGCGGACCGCTGGTCGGTGGTGTCCTGGCCCGAGGAGTACGGCGGCCGGGGCGTCGACCTGGTGCACTGGCTGGTCTTCGAGGAGGAGTACTGGGCGGCCGGTGCACCCGGCCGGGTCTCGCAGAACGGCATCAGCCTCCTCGCACCGACGCTCCTCGACCACGCCACGGCCGAGCAGCGGGCGCGCGTGCTGCCGCCGATGGCGAGCGGCGAGGTGATCTGGGCGCAGGCCTGGTCCGAGCCGGAGGCGGGCTCCGACCTGGCCTCGCTGACCTCGCGGGCGGTCCGGACGGAGGGCGGCTGGCTGCTGTCCGGACAGAAGACCTGGTCCTCGCGGGCGGCGTTCGCGGACCGGGCCTTCGGCATCTTCCGCACCGACCCGGACACCCCGAAACCGCACCAGGGGCTGACGTACCTGATGTTCGACCTGCGGGCGCCCGGGGTCACGGTGCGGCCCATCGGCCGTCTCGACGGCAAGCCCGCCTTCGCGGAGCTCTTCCTCGACGAGGTCTTCGTAGCGGACGAGGACGTGATCGGGGAGCCCGGGCAGGGCTGGCGCATCGCGATGTCGACCACCGGCAACGAACGCGGACTGACCCTGCGCTCCCCCGGCCGGTTCCTGGCGACGGCCGGCCGGCTGTCCGCGCTGTGGCACGCGCAGGGGGACCCGGCCGACACGGCACTGCGCGACCGGGTGGCCGACGCGGTGGTCGGGGCGCGCGCCTACGAGCTGTTCACCTGGGCCGCCGCCGCCCGCTTCGCCGCGGGCGGGGCCGCCGGCGCCGAGTCCAGCCTGAACAAGGTGTTCTGGTCGGAGTACGACATCGCCCTGCACGAGACGGCGCTGGACCTGCTGGGCGCGGACGCGGAACTCGCGGACGGGGAGTGGGCCGAGCCGTGGATCTTCGCGCTGGCCGGGCCGATCTACGCGGGGACGAACGAGATCCAGCGCGACATCATCGCCGAGCGGCTGCTCGGCCTGCCGAAGGGCCGCCGCTGATGCGTTTCCTGCCGACCGACGAGCAGTCGGATTTCGCCCGTACGCTGCGCTCCCTGCTGGGCACGGCGCACGTCCCGGCGGTGGTGCGGGCCTGGGCGGACGGCGAGCCCGGGCCCGGCCACGAGCTGCGGTCGCGGCTGGCGGCGACGGGCCTGTTCGCGCTGGCCGCACCCGAGGCGTACGAGGGGGCCGGCCTGCTCCCGACGGAGCTGTCACTCGGCTTCGTGGAGCTGGGCCGGGCGGGGATGCCGGGGCCGGTGGTGGAGAGCGCCGCCGTATCGGTGCTGCTGTCGGAGCTGGGGGACGAGGCGCTCGCCAAGCGGTTCCTGCCCGGCCTGGTCGCGGGCGAGGCCTGGGCCACGCTGACGCTGCCGGGCGGGAGCGGCGGGAGCCCGTACGCCCTGGACGCGGACGCGGCGGCGCACTGCTTCGCCGTGTCGGCGGCGGGCGAGCTGCGGCTGGCCGCCCCCGGGGAGGTACTGCGGTCGACGGACCCCGCACGGCGGCTGTCGCGGCCCTCGACGGCCGGGGGCGAACTCCTCGCCGCGGGACCTTCGGTGGCGCGCGCGGCCGCCGTGGCCGGGCGCTGGGCCCGGCTGCTGACGGCGGCCCAGTGCCTGGGCGTCGGCGAGGCCCTGCTGGCACGGACGGTCGGGTACGTGAAGCAGCGCACGCAGTTCGGGGCGCCGATCGGCTCCTTCCAGGCGGTCAAGCACCGGCTGGCGGACACCCTCCTGGCCCTGGAGTTCGCCCGCCCACTGCTGTGGGCGGCGGCGCTGTCGACGGCCCCCGGCGACGTGGCCGCGGCGAAGCTGCGCTGCGGCGAGGCGGCGTACCGCGCGGCCATGACGGCGCTCCGGCTCCACGGCGCGGTCGGCTACACCGAGGAGCTGGACCTGTCGCTGTGGCTGCGCAAGGCACGCCCGCTGCGGGACGCCTGGGGCACGCCGTCGGCCTGCCGGGCGGAGGTCCTGCGGTCGGTCACACCCGGGTGACGTGGAGGCCGACCACGTACTTCTCCTCGACCGTGCCGTCGGGGAAGAGCGGGGCCAGCCGCTCCCGTTCCGCGGCGACATACTCGCGCGTGCCGGCCTCTCCCAGCATCAGGAAGGCGGAATGGCTGGCGAGGTTGGCCAGGTGTGCGTCCAGCGGGATGCGCCGGGACCACCGCACGGAGCGGGTGGTGAACCCGCCGAGCCCGCGGGGCAGCGTACGGAAACCGCCGCCCTCGGCTTCCCCGAAGAACTCCGCCAGGCGCGCCTCCTGCTCGGCGATCCAGGGCACGGTGAGGTCCGCGTCGTTCCACCAGATGCAGAGCGCGCCGCCGGGCCGCAGCACGCGGCGGGCCTCGGGGACCGAGCGGGCCGGGTCGGTCCAGTGCCAGGCCTGGGCGTAGGTGAGGAGGTCGAACGCGCCGGTGGCCAGCGGCAGTCGGTCTCCGTCCCCGCGCACGACCGGGATCCCGGGGTGCGCCCTGCGCAGCTGGGCGGCCATCCCGTCCCCGGGCTCCACGGCGAGGACCTCGGCGCCGCGCTCGTGCAGCAGGGCGGTGGCGATCCCGGTGCCCGCCCCTACGTCGGCCACGCGCGCCCCGGCGAGCGGGCGTCCGGTGAGCTCCTCGAGGGCGCCGAAGAGGGCCGCCGGGTAGCCGGGCCGGTGGGCGGCGTAGGAAGCGGCTGCGGCGTCGAAGGAACGGGCGCGTGTCGTCATGCGTCCATTGTTTTCGATCACACGTTTTCGATCACACGTACCAGGCAACAAGATCGAGGTATCAGGACATGCGCAGGACCATCTCCGCCATGACGCTGTGCGCCGCGGCGGCACTGCTGCTCACCGGCTGCGGGAGCGCGGACCCGAAGCCCGCTCCGGAGGGCGGGAAGCAGCAGCCGCAGCCCGCGGCCTCCCAGCAGCAGGGACAGAGCCCCTCGTCGGCTCCGGCCGGCTCGGGCGGGGGCGCGAAGCACGAGGTGACCCTGGAGGTCGGCGGCACGGGCAAGACGGCCGTCATGTACAGCGGTCTCGGCAGCGGCTTCGAGCAGCAGACCCTGCCGTGGACGAAGTCGGGTACCGCCGAACTGACCGCGGCGGAGCAGAAGGTGGGCTACCTGGTGAGCGTGGTCCCGGGCACGATCACGGGCGCCGACGGCAAGCTCCAGCAGGCCCCCTGCACCATCAAGGTCGACGGCAAGGTGGTCGCGGAGAGCGACGGCGTCACGAACGCCAAGGGCTGCTCCTACAAGATCAAGCAGTAGTCGGCGGACCTTTGCGGGCCCCTGCGCCGCCAGGCCCGGCTGTCAGGTCCGGGAGCGGCGCAGGGAGATCCGGACCAGGAGCGTGGTCTGGAGCAGAAGGAGGGCGCCGGTGCCGGCCGCCTGCCACAGCGGCCGTTCGGGGCGGCCGCCCGGGGCCCAGGCCGGCCCGTGGGGGTCCACCGTCACCGTCAGCCGTGCGCCGACCGCGAGGTCGAGGGTGACCGGCCCGGGCAGGTCGCGGCCCGCCTCGGTGCGCAGGCGCAGGGACGGGGACAGTCCTGCACCGTCCTCCACCATCGTCCGCTGCGCGACCACCGCGGTCTCCTCCCGGCCCCGGTCGTGCAGGACGTGCCGGTCCCAGGTGATCCCGCCGAGCACGGCGATCCCGACGGCGGTGAGGGCGACGACGGTGCGGGCCACGAACTCGGCGTCGGTGCCGTGCGGTACGGCCGCGCCGGCGACGAAGACGGCCAGCAGGACCGGGACCCAGAGCCCCTCCGGGCCGCGCAGCAGCCAGATCGCGCCGAACTCCACTGCCAGGAGCAGGCAGTTGCGCAGGACCGCTCCCGCCGCTCTCCGCGTCAGATCGGCCATGGACACATCATGCACGGGCCCGGCGGGCTGGCGTCGTCGTGTCCGTCAGGCGGTCGTCATCCCGCCGTCGACCGTGAATTCGGCGCCCGTCACGTACGAGGACGCGTCCGAGCAGAGGAAGAGGACGAGTTCGGCGACCTCCTCGGGCCGCCCGATCCTGCCCAGGGGCAGGTGCGAGAAGTCCCGGCCCGCGACGGCTCCGGCGACCATCGGGGTGTCGATGGCCCCGGGGTGCACCGAGTTCACCCGGATCCGGTCCCCGGCGAGATCGAGCGCCGCCGACCGGGTCAGTCCGCGCAGCCCGAACTTGGTGGAGCCGTAGGCCGCGTGGCCGGGTATCCCGACCAGCCCGGCGGTGGAGGAGACGTTGACGACGGAGCCGCCGCCGGCCGCCCGCAGTACGGGGGCGAGCGCCTGGATGCCGAGGAAGGGCCCCAGCAGGTTGACGCGCAGCAGGGCCTCGAAGTCGTCGAGCCGCTGCTCCTCCACGTGGGCGGTGAGCCACAGGGCGGCGTTGTTGACCAGCGCCGACACCGTGCCGAAGGCCCGGACCGACGCGGTGACCACCGCCGCCCAGCTCGCGGGGTCCGCGACGTCGTGGCGCACGAAGAGCCCGTCACGGCCCAGCTCGGCGGCGACGGCCCGGCCCTCGTCCTCCCGTACGTCGGTGACGACGACCCGCGCCCCGGCCGCCGCGAACAGCCGGGCCCCGGCGGCCCCCTGCCCGCGCCCGGCGCCGGTGATGACGACGACCTTCCCGTCGAGCCCGGTGCGCGCCATGGAGCCCCTCCCCCGTATGACTACCAGTCATATCTCTAGCAGTCGTATCCCTCGGGTGGAAGGGCGCCGCGGGCGCGGGTGGGCATCGGGCGGGGGCCAGCGGCGGGGCGCGGGGCGGGTCAGTCGATCGGCTCGCCGTCGTACATGCCGTCGACGCAGACCCATGAATCCCGGGTGGACTCGTACTCCACAGACCCCTTGCCCTGGATGCACTTATCACCGTCTATGGCGGGCACGGTGGCAGCGTGCGCTGCAGGAGCCAGGGCACCGAACACGGTAAGGACTAGGGCAGCGGTGATCTCGAGAAGTCGTGTACGCATCAGAATCTCCGATACAGGGACGAGCGACACGGTCACCTCCAGCCTCGCCCCGCACCTGCCCGGGTGGGCACCTTGCTACTCCATTCGGGTGACGGCCGCGCCCCCTGCGTGGCAAGGAAGGCCCTTCTGGGAAACGTGCCCCGGCGGCGTTCGGCCGAGTGCGGGCGCAGGCTGGCGCCATGGAGAACAAAGCCACTGTGGTCGTAGGACCACCGGATGATGTCGGCCTGCGGAAAGTCGTGGTGGACGGCAGGCCCCACGGCAAGGTGTGGAGCCCCCGCGAACTACAGAAGGTCCTGCACCGCGCCGGCGTGACCTCCGAGTACAACATCGAATGGCGCGGCGGAGACGGCACTGCCTGGCCAGCTCAAAGTTGGGGCCGACGGATCACCGGCGCCGTGATGGCCGTCGGGTTCCTGGCCACCGCCGCGATATGCACCTGGATAGGCCTGAAAGATTCTTTTGACGCCCTGACCTTCGCCGGTCGAGTGACGGGATTCTTCTTCCTTTTCATGGCCGCCGTGGAACTGATCGCCTTCGCGGCCGTTTTCGACTATTGGCGGAAGCGGAGAACGAGGCACTCGGGGCCGGCTCTGCTGTTCGGCGCACTGGTCCAGTTCTTCGTCGGATCGGTGCTGTTGCTGATGTACGTGGCCAACAGGGGCACGCCGTCGGACCCCCAGTGCCTGGCGCTCTACATCGGCCTCGTGCTCTGCTCCTCGTGGAGCCTGTGGGTGCTGTGCCGTCGCCGGGTCTGGAAGGTGCTGCACAACCCCGGCCGCATCGCCATCGGGGCGATCGTTTCCACCCTCCTCGTCGTCACCAACCTGGCGTACACCCAGGTCTACCTGCCCTCCGTATCGCGCCCTCTGGTGCAGGGCGTGTCAGAGATCGGCTTCCCGAGCCTGAACCGGGACGGGACGAAGATGTTCGTGCGGGTCCGTATGCGCCTCAAGAACTCCGGCGAGGTTCCGGTTCACATACTCGGCAGCATCTACTGGATCCATGTCAAGCTCGCGAGTGACCCGAAGGACAAGTTCAAACTGATCAAACCCGGCGAGCTGATCAAACCGCCCGGGCGGGAGCTGAACCCCGAGGAGGAGATCACGGAGGACGTGGTCGTCGAAATAAAGAATCCCCTGAAGCTCAACTACGAGGCGGTCACGGCCCAGATATCTGCCTACGCGTTCAGGCAGGACAGAATGACCATGGATGCCGATTACGGAAGGTCCGGGAAGTGGCGGGGGAAGCTGAAGAAGGAGGGAAAGGACGACGACCCCCCAGGGCCCCTGCCGGCCAACAAGGAATACTTCCGATACCAGTCGGACATCTCCCAGAGCAGCGAACTCCTGAACATGACTCGCGGCCGGGAGCGTGTGACCGTCTGGTGGCTGTACCGCCGCAAGCCGGTCGTCTACGTGGATGTCACAAGCCCGGGCGAGAAGAAGGCCTTCAATCTGAACGACCCCAAGGAACAGAGGCGGGCCGTCGATCGCTACGGTCTGGCATTCGTTCGCGGCTCCATGGCCCAGACGCCGTACCCGCAACTCCTCAAGGAGGCCCAGGTACGACGCCCGAAGTGACCGGGGCCCGCGGCCTTCCCCGTACCCTCGCCCCATGACGAGCAGCGCCATCAGCCTCCGCAAGGTCGAGGAGTCGGCTCCGGCCCTCGTGAACCTCTACAAGAGCGCCGGGATATCCCTGCGCAAGCACGGCATGGAGGGCGGACGTGCCGCCGTCTACCTGGTCCTGGACTACTCCGGGTCGATGCGCCCGTACTACCAGGACGGCAGCGTGCAGGCCCTCGCGGACCGGGTGCTGGGACTGTCCGCGCACCTGGACGACGACGCCCGCGTACCGGTGGTGTTCTTCTCCACCGAGGTCGACGCGGTGGAGGAGATCTCCCTGGCCGGGCACGAGGGCCGGGTCACCGAGATCGCGTCCCGCCTCGGCCACATGGGCAAGACCGCCTACCACGCGGCGATGGACGCGGTGATCGACCACTATCTCGACTCGGGCTCCACGACACCCGCCCTCGTCGTCTTCCAGACCGACGGCGGGCCGATCAACAAGCTCGCCGCCGAGAAGTACCTGTGCAAGGCGGCCCGGTTGCCGCTCTTCTGGCAGTTCGTCGGCTTCGGCAACACGCGCAGCACGCAGTTCGACTTCCTGCGCCGGCTGGACGAGCTGCCCGTGCCCGCGAAGCGGGCCGTGGACAACGCGGGGTACTTCCACGCCGGTGAGGACCCCCGCGCGGTGCCGGACGGCGAACTGTACGACCGTCTCGTCGGCGAGTTCCCGGCCTGGCTGGCGGCGGCCCGCGGTGCGGGCATCGTGCGCGCCTGACCCCGGCCCGCCGGTGCCCGCGCTTTGATGGACGTATGACGCACACCAGCTGGGCAGTCTTCGAGAAGGCGGAACCGGATTTCGCGGCGGCCGTCCGGGCCCGTTTCGCGCAGTACCCGCACCACGTACTGGCCACCCTGCGCAAGGACGGCTCCCCCCGGGTGGCCGGGCTGAAGGTCGACATCCGGGGCGGGGAGCTGTGGCTCGGGATGATGGCCGGGTCGATGAAGGCCAGGGACCTCCAGCGCGACCCGCGTTTCGCCCTGCACACCAATCCGGGCGAGGGCGAGACGATGCCGGACGGGGACGTACGGATCTCCGGGCGCGCGGTGGAGCTCGTGGACCCGCCGGAACTGCACCGGTACGCGGAGGAGACGGAGACCCCGCACCCCTTCCACCTCTTCTACGCGGACCTGACGGAGGTCGTCCACATCGGCGTCGACGGCGACGACCTGGTGGTGCGGACGTGGCTCCCCGACCACGGACTGCGCACCCAGCGCCGCGGCAACGACGACGAACCACCGCGCGAGGACCCGGCGCCGGCGGCCCCATGACGGGAGCGTGGCCTTCATATGCGCGACCTGTAACGATCCCCCGTGTGGCGTGAATCCGATGCCACGCCGGGCATCCTGACCGCACCGGGCTGAACCCATGTCAGCCGGTCGGCCGATCGCTCGGCCAGACACCCAGCAGAGCCGCCACGGGGGATCATGATGCACACCTACCGCCACCGCACGACAGCCGCACGTACCCGGACGCTCGCCTTCCTGAGCCTGACGGCCGCCGCGCTCCTCGCGACGACCACGGCCTGCGGACCCGGAGCCGACGACAAGGCGGGTGCCACGGCGCCTCCGAAGCCCGCCGGGTCCACGCCGGGAGCCGCCTCCGGGGCCCCCTCCCCCTCGGCCAGCTCCTCCCCCGTCCCCCGGCCGGGCGAAGCGGAGGGCGAGCCGGTGGGCAAGAACAACAACTGCTCCGACGAGTACGCCCACGTGTCCGTCGAGTGGGCCGTCCCGCCGGCGAAGGACGACTCGAAGCTCCTGCTCACCGTGGTCAACACGGGCCCCAGGGCCTGCCTGCTGACCACCTATCCGGTGCTCCGGATCAAAGACGGGCACGGCCGGCTGGTGGCCGTCTTCGAGAACAGCAGGCCCCAGACCCCGGTGGTCCTCGGCCCCGGCAAGGAGGCGTACGCAGGGCTTCTCGCCCGGCAGGGCAGCAAGGCAGCCAGCACGCTCACGACCGACCTCGCGCTCGCCCCGCACGGCCAGAGCCCCGAGGAGAACACGGGTGAGGGAACGCTCCTGCAACTGCCCTCCGGCGGCGTGTACATGGACGCCAAGGCGCGCGTGACGTACTGGCAGAGCACCTCGGAGAACGCGGCGTCCCCCCTGTTCACCCGCTGAGCCCGGCCGCCGGGGCCGTGTCCGCCTGAGTACGCGTACTCAGGCGGGCGTCAGTACCTCTGGGTAGCGTCACGACCGACCGACGTACTGACCGACACGACCAACTGGGGGACACATGAAGAAGCGTACGACCGCCCTCGCAGCCCTGGCCCCGGCATTCGCCCTGGCCCTGGCAGCCGCCCCGGCCCAGGCCGCGCCGACGGGCGAGATCATCGGCTACCCGGGCCCAGACGGCCTGATCTGGATCGCCGACCAGGCCGGTTCCAGCGGCTTCGTCTCGGGCGGCCTCTCCTCGCGCCTGGACACGTTCATCACGTTCGGATGCGCCGGAGGCGGGAGCATCGAGGTGTCGTTCAAGCTCCAGGAGCACCCCGACCGCGACCCGGCCCCCTTCACCGTCGACTGCCCCGGCACGGACCCGACCGTCGTCACGGTCCCCCTCGGCACCGGCCTCCACGGCGGATTCGTCGCCTGGGTGACCGCCTCGACCCCGACCACCCACTGGGGCGCCACGGTCACCCAGCCCGAGTAAGGCGGAGCCGCCCCACCGCCCGCCGCCCCTGGTCAGCACGCGGCGGGCGGCGCGCCCGCGCCTCCGCTCAGCCGCTCACGGTCTTGAACCCCGCGCGGGCCGACTTCCCAACCCCCTCGTCGTGGACCTCGAACTCGTCCGCCAGCGTCGTGACCAGCCACAGGCCGCGACCCCGCTGGGCCTCGGGGCCGGGGCGCTCCACGACCGGACTGCCCGGGCCGCTGTCACGCACCTCGATCCACAGCAACTCCTCGTCCAGTGACAGCCGCACGCAGAACTCGCGCCCCTCCGGCACCCGTGCAACACGGCGTTCGCCGCCAGTTCGGAGACACAGAGGCGTATGTCGTCCCGGCGCTCGGAAACGCCCCACTCCGCGAGTGCGTCACCTGCGAACTGCCGAGCAGCACGAACCGAGGCGCGCGCCCGGGGAAACCGCTGCTGACGGATGACGGGCACAGCCCCCACCCCCTTCACTCTGAGTTTCCGAGAACACACAGAACGTATCGCTATTCGCGAAAAGCAGCAAGGTTCTAGGAGTGGGTTCCGTCGCCGGATTCACCTAACGTGGTTACGGACAGCGGGAATCGGGACGGGTGGGAGTCATCGTGAATGGCAGCGGGTGGACCAGCACGTCGATGCCGTACCTGACTCCACGCGCGGCGGGAACGGGGGACGCGTGGGCCGAGGAGGCCACCAGGGCGGGGCGCCGTGGCACCCAGCGCATCGTGCACGCGGGCGAGGTGGCGGCCACGGCCGGCGTCTCCGCGATGCTCGGCCTGACGGAGGGCCACCCAGTGGTGGTGCGCCGCAGGATTATCGAACTCGACGACGAGCCGACCGAACTGACCGACACCTACTACCCAGTGGAGATCGCCGCGGGTACCGCGCTGGCAGAAACGGCGAAGATCCCCGGCGGCGCCGTGACCCTGCTGGCGGCCCTCGGGCACACCGGGGTACGGGTCGTCGAGAACGTCACGGCCCGTCCGCCGAGCGCCGAGGAACGCGAACAACTCCGCCTCGGCGCGAGCGAACCGGTCCTCCAGCTGGCCCGCACCACGTACGACGCGGCGGATCGAGCGATCCAGGCCGACGTGATGCTCATGCCCTCCGGACGCCAGCAGTTGCAGTACGAGATCAGGATCGGATGACCGTGCCCAGCCAGGAAGCCGACGGCGCCGACCCGCGGCCGCTCCACGCCCGCATCGCGGCCGATCTCCGCGAGGAGATCATGAACGGGGACCTCGCAGTAGGGGGCAATCTGCCGTCGACGGCGCAATTGAAGACGCGCTTCGACGCGTCCAACGCCACCATCCAGAAGGCAGTGCATCTACTCAAGGCCGAGGGGCTGGCCGTGGGGCGAGCCGGAGCGGCCGTGACCGTACGCGAGAACCGGCAGCGGACCGTGCACCCGGAGCGCTCGCTCGCCCCGGCCCCGGCCGGTGCCGCCCACCCGTGGCTGGCCGACATGGCGGAGGGACACCCTGCCGCACGCAGTACGTTGCTGTCCGTCGCGGAGGTCCGGGTGACCGGTGACGTGAGTGCGGCGCTCCGTCTGCCGGAGGGCGGTTCGGCAGTCTGCCGCCGCCAGTTGATCAGCATCGACGGTGAGCCCGCGGAGCTGGTGAGCTCGTACTATCCCGTGGACATCGCCCGCGGCACCGCACTCGCCGAACCCCGCAGGATCAGGGGCGGCACACCCACCCTGCTGCCGGAGCTCGGCCACCCGCCCCGCCGTAGCGTGGACCGGGTCTCGGCCCGCATCGCCACGCAGGAGCAGTACGCGGCACTGCGGCTGCCCGGCGACCTGCCCGTCCTGCGGACGCTCCGCACGGTGTACGGCGACGGTGACCGGCCCATCGAAGTCACCGTCATGGTGAAGGCGGGCCACCTCTATGAGCTGTGCTACGAGTTCACGCCCGATGCCTGACCCGGACACGCCACGGCGCCCGCCACCCCTGGTCGGGGACGTGGCGGGCGCCGTGCCGGGTGCTCCGTACGCCGTTGTACGGACCGTATGAGGGGTCCCGCCCTTCGCGGGGCGGGCGGGCTGCCGGTGGCTACACCGTCAGCGAGCGGTCCGTCGGCTTGACCGGGTACGGGAGGGTGCTGCTGCCGGTCAGGAAGCGGTCCACGCCGCGGGCGGCCGAGCGGCCCTCCGCGATGGCCCAGACGATGAGCGACTGGCCGCGGCCCGCGTCGCCGGCGACGAAGACGCCGTCGACGTTGGTCGCGTAGGACGCGTCGCGGTCGATGTTGCCGCGGGCGTCCAGCTCCACGCCGAACTGCTGGACCAGGCCGTTCGCCTGGTCGGTGCCGGTGAAGCCCATCGCCAGGGTCACCAGCTGCGCGGGGAGGACGCGCTCGGTGCCGGGCTTCTGGACGAGCTTGCCGTCGACGAACTCGACCTCGACCAGGTGGAGGGCCTGGACGTTGCCGTCCTCGTCGCCCTCGAAGTGGGTGGTGGAGACGGAGTAGACCCGCTCGCCGCCCTCCTCGTGGGCCGAGGTGACCTTGTAGAGCATCGGGAAGGTCGGCCACGGCTGGTTGGCGCTGCGCTCCTCGCCCGGCTTCGGCATGATCTCCAGCTGCGTGACCGAGGCCGCGCCCTGGCGGTGGGCGGTGCCCACGCAGTCCGCGCCGGTGTCGCCGCCGCCGATGACGACCACGTGCTTGCCCTCGGCCGTGATCGGCGGGGCCAGGAAGTCGCCCTCCTGCACCTTGTTCGCGAGCGGCAGGTACTCCATCGCGAAGTGGATGCCGTTCAGCTCGCGGCCCGGGACCGGCAGGTCGCGCGAGACGGTGGCACCGGCCGCGACGACCACCGCGTCGAACCGCTTGCGCAGGTCGGTGGCCGTGATGTCGCGGCCGACCTCGACGCCGGTGCGGAACTTGGTGCCCTCCGCGCGCATCTGCTCGATGCGGCGGTTGATGTGCACCTTCTCCATCTTGAACTCGGGGATGCCGTAGCGCAGCAGGCCGCCGATGCGGTCGGCGCGCTCGTACACGACCACGGTGTGGCCGGCGCGGGTCAGCTGCTGGGCGGCGGCCAGACCGGCCGGGCCCGAGCCGATCACGGCGACGGTCTTGCCGGACAGGCGCTCGGGGGCCTGCGGGGTGACGTCCCCGTTGTCCCACGCCTTGTCGATGATCGAGACCTCGACGTTCTTGATGGTGACGGCCGGCTGGTTGATGCCGAGCACGCACGCCGACTCGCACGGGGCCGGGCACAGGCGGCCCGTGAACTCCGGGAAGTTGTTCGTCGCGTGCAGCCGCTCCGACGCCGCCGCCCAGTCGTCGCGGTAGGCGTAGTCGTTCCACTCGGGGATCAGGTTCCCCAGCGGGCAGCCGTTGTGGCAGAACGGGATGCCGCAGTCCATGCAGCGGCCGGCCTGCTTGCTGATGATCGGCAGCAGCGAGCCCGGGACGTAGACCTCGTTCCAGTCCTTCAGCCGGTCGGCGACGGGACGGGAGCAGGCGGTCTCGCGGGTGGTGGTGAGGAAGCCCTTCGGGTCAGCCATGGGTCGCCGCCTCCATCATCTTCTCCGTGGTCTCGGATTCCGAGAGTCCGGCGAGCTCAGCGGCGTCCTTGGCGGCGAGCACTGCCTTGTACGTGGTGGGGATGATCTTGCTGAAGCGGTCCACCGCGGTGGACCAGTCAGCCAGGAGCTTCGCGGCCACGGTCGAGCCGGTCTCCTCCTCGTGGCGGCGCACCACATCGTGCAGCCACTGCTCGTCCGCGTCGGACAGGGCCTCGACCGCGCCCGCGTTGCCGACGTTGACGTTGTTCGGGTCGAGGTCGATGACGTACGCGACGCCACCCGACATGCCGGCCGCGAAGTTGCGGCCCGTCTCGCCCAGGACGACCGCCGTGCCGCCGGTCATGTACTCGCAGCCGTGGTCGCCCACGCCCTCCGAGACGACCAGGGCACCGGAGTTGCGGACGCAGAAGCGCTCGCCGGTGCGGCCGCGCAGGAACATCTCGCCGCCGGTGGCCCCGTAGCCGATGGTGTTGCCGGCGATGGTGGAGTACTCGGCGAGGTGGTCGGCGCCGCGGTCCGGGCGGACCACGATCCGGCCGCCGGAGAGGCCCTTGCCGACGTAGTCGTTGGCGTCGCCCTCCAGGCGGAGGGTGATGCCCTTGGGGACGAAGGCGCCGAAGGACTGGCCGGCGCTGCCGGTGAAGGTCAGGTCGATGGTGTTGTCGGGCAGGCCCGCACCGCCGAACTTCTTGGTGACGTGGTGGCCGAGCATCGTGCCGACGGTCCGGTTGATGTTCCGGATGGCGACCTGGGCGCGGACCGGCTGGGCCGCCTCGGCGGACTCGGCGTTCAGCGCGTCGGCCGCGAGCTCGATCAGCTCGTTGTCGAGGGCCTTCTCCAGACCGTGGTCCTGCTCGATCAGGGCGTGGCGGACCGCGCCCTCGGGCAGCTCGGGCACGTAGAAGAGCGGCTCCAGGTCGAGACCCTGCGCCTTCCAGTGCGAGACGGCCTTGGTGGTGTCGAGGAGCTCGGCGTGGCCGACGGCCTCCTCGATCGTGCGGAAGCCCAGCTCGGCGAGGAGCTCGCGCACCTCCTCCGCGATGAACTCGAAGAAGTTCACGACGAATTCGGGCTTGCCGGAGAAGCGGTCGCGCAGGACCGGGTTCTGGGTGGCGATGCCGACCGGGCAGGTGTCCAGGTGGCAGACGCGCATCATGACGCAGCCGGAGACGACGAGCGGCGCGGTCGCGAAACCGAACTCCTCGGCGCCGAGCAGCGCGGCGATGACGACGTCGCGGCCGGTCTTGAGCTGGCCGTCGGTCTGGACGACGATGCGGTCGCGCAGGCCGTTGAGCAGCAGGGTCTGCTGGGTCTCGGCGAGGCCGAGCTCCCAGGGGCCGCCCGCGTGCTTGAGGGAGGTGAGCGGGGAGGCGCCCGTACCGCCGTCGTGGCCGGAGATCAGGACGACGTCCGCGTGGGCCTTGGAGACGCCCGCCGCGACCGTGCCGACGCCGACTTCGGAGACCAGCTTCACGTGGATGCGGGCGACCGGGTTGGCGTTCTTGAGGTCGTGGATCAGCTGGGCCAGGTCCTCGATGGAGTAGATGTCGTGGTGCGGCGGCGGGGAGATCAGGCCGACGCCCGGGGTGGAGTGCCGGGTCTTGGCGACCCACGGGTAGACCTTGTGGCCGGGCAGCTGGCCGCCCTCGCCGGGCTTGGCGCCCTGCGCCATCTTGATCTGGATGTCGTCCGCGTTGACCAGGTACTCGCTCGTGACACCGAAGCGGCCGGAGGCGACCTGCTTGATGGAGGAGCGGCGCGCCGGGTCGTACAGGCGCTCCGGGTCCTCGCCGCCCTCACCGGTGTTGGACTTGGCGCCCAGCTGGTTCATGGCGATGGCGAGGGTCTCGTGCGCCTCCTTGGAGATGGAGCCGTACGACATGGCGCCGGTGGAGAAGCGCTTGACGATCTCGGAGACCGGCTCGACCTCGTCGATGGAGATCGACGGGCGGTCGGACTTGAAGCCGAACAGGCCGCGGAGCGTCATCAGGCGCTCGGACTGCTCGTTCACGCGGTCCGTGTACTGCCGGAAGATGTCGTACCGGCGGTTGCGGGTGGCGTGCTGGAGGCGGAAGACCGTCTCCGGGTCGAACAGGTGGGGCTCGCCCTCGCGGCGCCACTGGTACTCGCCGCCGATGTCCAGGGCGCGGTGCGTGGCCGCGACGCCGGAGACCGGGTACGCCTTGGCGTGGCGGGCGGCCACTTCCTTGGCGATGACGTCCAGGCCGGCGCCGCCGATCTTGGTGGCGGTGCCGTTGAAGTAGGTCTCGACGAACTCGTCGTTCAGGCCGACGGCCTCGAAGACCTGGGCTCCTCGGTAGGAGGCGACGGTGGAGATGCCCATCTTGGACATGACCTTCAGGACGCCCTTGCCGAGCGCGTAGATCAGGTTCCTGATGGCCTGCTCGGGCTCGATGCCCTCGATGAACGTGCCGGCGCGCAGCAGGTCCTCGACGGACTCCATGGCGAGGTACGGGTTGACCGCGGCGGCGCCGTAGCCGATGAGCAGGGCGACGTGGTGGACCTCGCGGACGTCGCCGGCCTCGACGAGCAGGCCCACCTGGGTGCGCTGCTTGGTGGCGATGAGGTGGTGGTGCACGGCGGCGGTGAGGAGCAGCGACGGGATCGGCGCGTGCTCGGCGTCCGAGTGGCGGTCCGAGAGGACGATGAGGCGGGCGCCGTTGGCGATGGCCGCGTCGGCCTCGGCGCGGATCTCCTCGATGCGGGCGGCGAGTGCCTCGCCGCCGCCGGAGACCCGGTAGAGGCCCGAGAGGGTGGCGGCCTTCATGCCCGGCATGTCGCCGTCGGCGTTGATGTGGATGAGCTTGGCCAGCTCGTCGTTGTCGATCACCGGGAAGGGCAGGGTGACGCTGCGGCAGGACGCGGCGGTCGGCTCCAGCAGGTTGGACTGCGGACCGATCGAGGACAGCAGCGAGGTGACGAGCTCCTCGCGGATGGCGTCCAGCGGCGGGTTGGTGACCTGCGCGAACAGCTGGGTGAAGTAGTCGAAGAGCAGCCGGGGGCGCTCGGACAGGGCCGCGATCGGGGAGTCCGTGCCCATGGAGCCGAGCGGCTCGCCGCCGGTACGGGCCATCGGCGCGAGGATGACGCGCAGCTCTTCCTCGGTGTAGCCGAAGGTCTGCTGGCGGCGGGTGACCGAGGCGTGGGTGTGCACGATGTGCTCGCGCTCGGGCAGGTCCGTCAGCTCGATCTCGCCGGTCTCCAGCCATTCGGCGTACGGGGCGGCGGAGGCGAGTTCGTTCTTGATCTCGTCGTCCTCGACGATCCGCTTCTGGGCGGTGTCGACGAGGAACATCTTGCCGGGCTGCAGGCGGCCCTTGCGGACGACCTTGGCCGGGTCGATGTCGAGGACGCCGACCTCGGAGCCGAGGACGACGAGGCCGTCGTCGGTGACCCAGTAGCGGCCGGGGCGCAGGCCGTTGCGGTCGAGGACCGCGCCGACCTGGGTGCCGTCGGTGAAGGTGACGCAGGCCGGGCCGTCCCAGGGCTCCATCAGCGTGGAGTGGTACTGGTAGAAGGCGCGGCGGGCCGGGTCCATGGAGGCGTGGTTCTCCCACGCCTCCGGGATCATCATCAGCACGCTGTGCGGCAGCGACCGGCCGCCGAGGTGGAGCAGCTCCAGGACCTCGTCGAAGGAGGCCGAGTCGGAGGCGTCCGGGGTGCAGATCGGGAAGATGCGGTCGAGCGCGGCGTCACCGAAGACGGTGGACGCCAGCTGGGACTCGCGGGCCTTCATCCAGTTCCGGTTGCCCTTGACCGTGTTGATCTCGCCGTTGTGCGCGACGAAGCGGTACGGGTGGGCGAGCGGCCAGGACGGGAAGGTGTTCGTGGAGAAGCGCGAGTGGACCAGGGCGAGCGCCGACGCGAAGCGGCGGTCGGAGAGGTCCGGGAAGAAGGGCTCCAGCTGGCCGGTGGTCAGCATGCCCTTGTAGACGATGGTGCGGGCGGAGAGCGACGGGAAGTACACGCCGGCCTCGCGCTCGGCGCGCTTGCGCAGCACGAACGCCTTGCGGTCCAGCTCGATGCCCGTGGTGCCGTTGCTGACGAAGAGCTGGCGGAAGGCGGGCATGGTGGCGCGGGCGCCGTTGCCGAGCAGGTCGGGGGTGACCGGGACCTCGCGCCAGCCGAGGACCGTGAGGTCCTCCTCGGCGGCGAGGGCCTCGATGTGCTCCGCGGCGACGGCCTGTGCGGTGCCGTCGGCGGGGAGGAAGGCGATGCCGACGGCGTACGCGCCGGCCTCGGGGAGCTCGAATCCGGCGACCTCGCGCAGGAAGGCGTCCGGCACCTGGGACAGGATTCCCGCGCCGTCGCCGGAGTCCGGCTCGGAGCCGGTGGCGCCACGGTGCTCGAGGTTCCGCAGAACGGTCAGGGCCTGCTCAACGAGGGTGTGGGTGGCCTCGCCGGTGAGGTTCGCCACGAATCCGACGCCGCAGGCGTCCTTCTCGTTGCGCGGGTCGTACATGCCCTGCTGGGCGGGGCGACCGTCCATGGGCGACCAGGCGGTGTTCAGGCCGGTCGCGGAGTGCGTGGATGCGGAACGCATCGGCTCTCCCGTCGTCGTCGTGGCATATGTGCATAGCCGAGGGACGACGTTGGCCCTCTGCGAAATTTCGTGCAGATTACATGATGACGACAATCCCGAGAAGCGGATATGCCATTCCAGCATGCGGACACTGCGCGAGGCAGAAAGAGGGGACTTTCGCGGCGCTCTGCGGGCGGGTCGCGGGGTGGCGCCGGGCAATCCCGGCGCGTTCCCGCGCATCCCCGCACAGGCGTGGGGCGAAGGTCCCGGTACAGGGCGAGCATCGTTGCCCGCCCGGAGTCCTGGAGTGATGCCCGGCGGACACGGGATCGAAACCGCCGAGTAACGGACTACTTATGTTGCGTACTGCATAGTGTCTCACTCCGAGGGCGGTCAGCCTATGGCTGCGCCGATCCAGGTTCCCAGGACGTACGTCACACCGGCCGCCGCGCCACCGAGGAGCAGCTGGCGCAGGCCGCTGTACCACCACGACCGGGCGGTGACCCGGGCGACGACGGCGCCGCAGGCGAAGAGCCCGGCCAGCGCGAGCAGCACCGCCGGCCACAGGGCCGTGGCACCGAGCAGGTAGGGCAGTACGGGCAGCAGCGCGCCCAGCGCGAACGAGCCGAAGGACGAGACGGCGGCGACCATCGGCGACGGCAGGTCGTCGGGGTCGATGCCGAGCTCCTCACGGGCGTGGATCTCCAGCGCCTGCTCGGGGTCCCGGGACAGCTGCATGGCGACCTCGCGGGCGAGTGCCGGCTCGACGCCGCGGGATACGTAGAGCTCGGCCAGCTCCTCCATCTCGTCGACGGGGTGCTTGCGCAGCTGCTGCCGCTCGATGTCGAGCTCGGCGAGGACCAGCTCGCGCTGCGAGGCCACGGAGGTGTACTCACCGGCGGCCATCGAGAAGGCTCCGGCGGCGAGTCCGGCGAGGCCCGTGATCACGACGGTCTGCGGGGCGACGGCACCACCGGCCACACCGGTCATGAGGGCGAGGTTGGAGACGAGCCCGTCCATCGCACCGAAGACGGCCGGCCGCAGCCATCCACCGTTGACGTCGCGGTGGGTGTGGTTGTCGCGGTGCGCGGTGTGCAGCGGCGCTTCGATGTCGATGATGGACATGCGCGGTATCTCCCCTTGTCTCCCCATTGGTCGAACGGACGCCATGACGCGTCCCGCTCCCCCTGGACACCTCGAAACTACGCACGATTTTCCTGGCCCGCCAGCAAGGAAGGCCGTACTTACCTGCGGTTTTGCGCCTCGGCGACCGGGTGACGCGGGAGTTCCGGGGGTGTTTCGCGGCGCGCGACAAACCGCATGACATGGCACAAATCCCCCAAGGGCTCATGATGAGCCCATCCAAGTGGGAGAGGCGCGCCAATGGAACCGGTGAAGCTGATCGCATGCAATCCGCAGGTCATCCTCGAACGGGCCAGGGGCGCTCTTCTGGGGCTCGCGGTGGGCGACGCGCTCGGCGCCCCCGCGGAGAACATGAAGCCGTCGGAGATCCGGGCGAAGTGGGGCCGTATCGAAGGCTTCGTGTCGCAGGACCCGGCCGGTACCGACGACACCGAGTACGCGATCTTCTCGGGGCTGCTCCTGGCCCGCCACGGCTCGGCACTCACCGTCTCCCACGTCGAACGGGCCTGGCACCACTGGATCGCGGACCTCGACGAGGGCCCCTTCCGGGGCGCCGGCTTCTCGGAGCGCGGCACGCTGGAGAACCTCCGCCGGGGCCTGGCGGCGCCCATCTCCGCCCAGCACCGGCACGCCTGGTCGGACGGACTGGCCATGCGGGCCGCGCCGTTCGGCGTCTTCGCGGCGGGCCGGCCCGCCGAGGCGGCGCGGCTCGTCGCCATCGACGGCACGGTCAGCCACGACGGCGAGGGCATCTACGGCGGCCAGGCGGTCGCGGCGGGCGTGGCGGTGGCCATGGCGGGCGGCAGCCCGGCGTCCGTGGTCTCCGCCGCGCTCTCGGTGATCCCGTCCGACTCGTGGACGGCCCGCTCCCTGCGCCGGGCGGTCACCGCCGCCCCGCGCGGGGAACGTGCGGTGCGCTCGGCGGTGGTCATCGGCGGCTACCCGTGGACGGACCTGGCTCCGGAGGCGGTGGGCCTCGCCTTCGGCGCCTTCGCCGCCTCCGGCGGGGACTTCGCCTGCTCCGTCCTCACCGCCGTGAACATGGGCCGCGACGCCGACACCACGGCCGCGGTGGCGGGCGCCCTGGCCGGTGCGATGTCGGGAGCCGCGGCGATCCCCACCGCGTGGGGCTCGGCCATCGGCCCGGTGCGCGGCAGCTGCCTCCCTTCGATGCGGGGCTACCACGTCCTGGACATCGCGGACCTCCTCACCCCGGAATACGAGGCCCCCCGATGACCGTCCACTCCCCCGACGGAACCACCCCGCCCCCCACGGCCCCCGAGCCACCCGGCCACGCGGGTCCCCTCGCCGCCGCTCCCGCGGAGCGCACACCGAGCGGTCAGCCGCACCGCACCGCCCCGGCGGCGGACGCGGCCGCGGCGGACCATGGTCCGAAAGGCCGGCCGCAGCCCGTACCGGGCCCCGGGCCGGCGTCACCGCTGCAGCCGGTTCCGGCCAACCGCAAGGCGGCCCCCGCGGACCACGGGCCGCTCGGCGGCACGAACCGGAACCCGGGGGCCCGGGGGACCGTACCGGCGGAACGCGCGTCGGCCGACGGCGACGAGACGGACCCGGGCGGGAAGGCCCGGGGGGCCCTACCGGTCGGCCTGCCGGAGTGGTCCGTACCGGCGGCCCCGGCGGCGCTCGGGACGGGGGCACCGCTGCAGCCCCTTCCAGCCGACCCGGGGACGGGCCCCGCGGAGCAGGGGCCGGGCGGCGGCGCAGACGGGGGCCTCGGGGCACCGGGGGCGGCAGCGGCAGGCGTGGCCGTGCCGGACCGCGGGCCGGAGACCTGGCCGCAGGCCGTACCGGCGGGCCCCGGAACCAAGCCGCAGCTCCGTCCCGTACCGGGCGACCGGATGGCAGGCACGGCCCTCGTCGCGGAACGCGGACAGGGTGGGCAGCCGCGCCCCCTGCCGGACGGTCCGGCCGGGCTCCTGGCCGGGTCCGGCAACCGGGCCGACGCCCCGCAGCGGGCCGTGGTGCCGGTCGGGCCGGGACGGGCCGCCCCCGCCCCGCTGCGGGCCGTGATCCGGTCCGCAGCACAGTCCGGCGAGGTACGGACTTGGCCGGACGTGGAGGACCGGCGTCCCATCGAGGGCCTTCTCCTCGGGCTCGCCGCAGGCGACGCGGCCGGCTGGCCCGCGGCCCGCCACCGCGCCAGCCGGATGCCCGAGTGGACCCGCCGCCTCACCCGCGAGCTCGACACCTTCGCCGAGCGGAACGCCACCACCACCCTCCCCGTCCCCATCGCCCTCAACCAGCCCCCCGAGCCACTGCGCCTCGGGCCGTCCGACGACGCCGAATGGGCGGCCTTCGTCGCCGAGTCCGTCCTCACCGCCGCCGGCGTCCTCCTCAGCGACCTCTCCCGTTCCCGCCGCATGCGCGCCGCCATCGACCTCGCCTGGAACGCCCTCGCCTCCGAGGTCGCCGCCGCCGCGGAACGCGCCCCCGAGGTCGAGTCCGCCGTACTCCCCCTCCGCGCCCGCATCTCCGTCCGCGCCGGCCTCGGCAATCTCGCCGCCGGCCTGCGCCCGCCGGCCACCGGCCACGACAACCCGCACTACTTCGACGACGCCGCCTGCGTCCGCGCCTGCGTCCTCGCCGTCGTCCACCCCGGCGACGCGCAGGCCGCCGCCGACCTCGCCGAGTTCGACGCCCGCTACACGCAGGACGGCGACGGCGTGCACGGCGCCCGGGCCATGGCGGCCGCCGTCGCCACCGCCCTCACCACCGCGGACGTCGACGCGGCCGTGGACGCCGCACTCGCCCTGCTCCCCGGGTCCACCGAGATCGGCCGCAACGCCCGACACGCCGTCGGACTGGCCCGCGCCCACGCGGACGGCGGCGCGTTCGCCATCGTCCCGACCCTCGAACACGAGATCGTGGACCACGTGTACAGCTACGGCATCGCCGCCGCCGAGACCGTCCCCGTGGCCCTCGCCCTCGCGACCGCCGCCCGCGGCAGGGCGACCGAGGCCGTCCCGGCCGCCGCCTGCCTGTCCCGCGTCGCGGACTCCGCCCCCGCCCTCGCAGGCGCGCTCACCGGCGCGATCGGCGGCGGCGACTCGATCCCCGCCGCCTGGCGCGAGGCCTGCCGCACCCTCTCCGGCTGCGCCCTCCCCCGCCTCGCCGGCACCGACCTCGTGGAACTCGCCGCGCTCCTCGCGCACACGGAACTCACCTCACCCAAGGGATGATTCGGACATGACGCTCACGTTGGAGGACCGGGCCTGCGGGGCCCTCGTCGGCGCCGCCGTCGGTGACGCGCTCGGCGGCCCGGTCGAGGGCTGGACCCCGGACCAGATCGTCGAACGGCACGGCGGCCGCGTCCACGGCATCGTCGGCCCGTGGCACGAGAACTGGCGCACCGCCCGCCCCATCGCCCCATACCACAAGGGCGACGGACACGTCACGGACGACACTCTGATGACGCACGCGCTGGTACGGGTCTACAAGGCCGTACGCGACCACCTCGACGCGTACGCCGTCGCCGAGCACCTGGTGCCCGACCTGATGTCCGTCCCGCGCTGGATCCCCGAACTGGAGGCCGAGGCGCTGCCGTTGCAGCGGGTCTTCCTCGCGGAGAAGTGGATGGTGACCCGCCTGCACTACGCGCACGCGGACCCGCGCGAGGCCGGCACCGGCAACATCGTCAACTGCGGCGCGGCCATGTACATGGCTCCGGTGGGCATCGCCAACGCGGGCAACCCGGCGGGTGCCTACGCGGAGGCCCTCGACATCGCCGGCGCGCACCAGTCGTCGTACGGGCGGGAGGCGGCGGGCGTGTTCGCGGCGGCCGTGGCGGCGGCGTGCGTACCGGGGGCGACGGCCGCCTCGGTGGTGGAGGCGGCCCTGTCCCTGGCCAAGGACGGCACGCGCGCGGCGATCTCGGCCGTCTGCGAAGTGGCGGCCGGATACCGGGACTTCGAGTCGGCGCTGGCCCCGCTGCGGGCGGCGGTGGCCCCCTACGACTCGGTCGGCCCGGACTACCGCAACCCGTCACTGGACGCCCGCCGCCCGTCCCGGCTCCACGCCATCGAGGAGCTGCCGATCGCACTCGGGATGCTGCTCGTGGCGGACGGACGGTACGACGCGGCCGTGCTCGGCGCGGTCAACTACGGGCGGGACTGCGACTCCATCGCCACCATGGCGGGGGCGATCGCCGGGGCGCTGGGCGGCGAGGCCGTGGTCCCTGCGGTCTGGGCGAAGCAGGTCGCCGAGGCGAGCCGCCTCGACCTGCACGCCCCTGCCGTCGCGGTGGCGGCCGTGGCCCGGGAGATCTTCGCCCGCGACCGGGCCCGACGGCGCGCCCACGAATCGGCCTTCGCCGAGATCGCAACCCCCCGATGACCCCCACCCCGACGGACCCCGGCCCCGCCACCACCACGGCCCCGACCCGCCCGAACGCCCGCGACGCCGCGCCACCGCCGCACGCAACCGCAGGCCCAACGGCTGCCCACCCGGTGACCGGCCCCGCCACCCCGTGCCCGGACCCGACCCGCCCGAACGCCCGCCACGCGGCCGCACCGTTGAGGGCGGCGCACCGCGCAACCCGCACGCCGGCGGCCCCCGGGCCGAGTGCCCCCACCCCGAACGCTGCCCCGGCCTGCGAACGGCCCGACGTGCGGTCGGCGGGAACGCCCCGCGCGGACGGACGGTCCGACGGGGCCGGCCCCGGACCGGCAGATGACGTGCGCCTGACCTGGGCGCAGCCCGAGGATCTCGTCGGGCACGAGTTGCGCCAGGCGGCCGAGGACGGCCGGGACCCCGGTCCCGCCCTGCGGGCCTGGTCCGCCGCGGGCGGCCACCCGGCACCCGAGCGCGCCGGGGCCTCCGCCACCCCGGCGCCCCCGCACCTGCGTGCGCTGGCCACGCGCCTGCTGGACGACCTGGCCCGGCTCCCCTCCCCGTTGTCCGCCGGGGAACCCACCTCCTGGGCAGCCATCGTCGCGGCCTGTCCGCAGGCGGCCCCCCTCCCGGACGCAACCTCCACCCCGCCCGTACACCAGCAGCCCCACCCGGAAGCCCCGCCCGGGGCACCGCCCGCCCGCCCCCACACCGGTACCGGCCGCGCGGCCGTCGGCCGGGGCGCCGGGAGCGGTGTGCGGGAGCGGCTGGAGGCCGCGTGGGTCGGGCGGGCCGTCGGGTGTCTGCTCGGAAAGCCCGTCGAGAAGCTGCCGCTCGACGGGATCCGCGCCCTCGCCCGCGCCGCCGGCAACTGGCCGCTGGACGACTGGTTCAGCGCACGCGGCGTCCCGCCCGAGCTGCTGGCCGCCCACCCCTGGAACCGCCGCTCCGCCCCCACCTCACTCGCCGAGAACATCGACGGCATGCCCGAGGACGACGACCTCAACTACCCCCTCCTGGGCCTCCTCCTGCTCCAGCGCCACGGCAAGGCCTTCACCACGGCCGACGTCGCCCGCCTGTGGCTCGACGAGCTGCCCGCCGGACGTACGTTCACCGCCGAACGGATCGCCTACCGCAACCTCCTCCTCGGGCTGGAACCCCCCGCCACCGCCACCCACCACAACCCCTTCCGCGAGTGGATCGGCGCCCTCATCCGGGCCGACGTCCACGGCTGGACCAACCCCGGCGACCCGGCCGCCGCCGCGGCCCAGGCGTACCGGGACGCCGCCCTGACCCACACCGGCAACGGCGTCTACGCCGCCCTCTTCGTCGCCGCCGCCACCGCCGCGGCCGCCACCGGCCGCGCCGACGTGCACACCGCGCTGCGCACCGGGCTGGCCGCCGTACCGCCCCGCTCCCGCCTCGCCGAAGCCGTCCGCTTCGCAATCCGCACGGCCGCCGAGGAGACCGGCTTCGACGTCGTCGTCGACCGGCTGCACGCCCGCTACGGCCACTACCACTGGGTCCACGCCGTCCCGAACACCGCCCTGATCGCCGCCGCCCTGACCCACGCCGACGGCGACTTCACCCACTCCGTCTGCCGTGCCGTCTCCGGCGGCTGGGACACGGACTCCAACGGGGCCACCGCCGGCGCCCTCGCCGGCCTGCTCACCGGCTCGCCCCAGCGGATCCCGCACCGCTGGACCGCCCCCCTCAAGAACCGCCTCGCCACCACCGTCCCCGGCTTCGACGGCATCGGCTTCGACACCCTCGCCCACCTCACCGCACAGGAGGCAGCACGCTCATGACGGCCATCGCCGTGCTCGGCAGCACCAACATGGACCTCGTCGCCTACGTCCCCAAGGCCCCCCTCCCCGGGGAAACGGTCACCGGCCGCGCGTTCCGGACCGTCCCCGGCGGCAAGGGCGCCAACCAGGCCGTCGCCGCAGCCCGCTCCGGCGGGAAGGTGGTGATGATCGGCGCGGTCGGGGCCGACGAGTTCGGCGTACGGCTGCGCTCCGCGCTCACCGCCGCCGGGGTCGAGACGGCGGCCCTGCGCACCGTCGAGGGCGCGAGCGGCACCGCGCACATCACCGTGGACGACGAGGGCGGCAACCGCATCGTCGTCATCCCCGGTGCGAACGGCAGCGTCACCGGCCTGGAAGCGGGCGACGAGGCCCGGATCGCCGCCGCCGGCGCCCTGCTCCTCCAGCTCGAACTGCCCCTGCCCGCCGTACTCGCCGGGGCCCGCGCGGCCCGTGCGCACGGCGTCCGTACGGTGCTCACCCCGGCCCCCGTCCAGCCGCTGCCCGCCGAGCTCCTCGCCGCCACCGACCTCCTCGTGCCCAACGAGCACGAGGCGGCCGCCCTGACCGGCCTCACCGACCCCCGGCAGGCCGCCGAGGCACTGCTGGCCACCGTGCCGGAGGTGGTGATCACCCTCGGCGCGGCCGGAGTCCTCTACGCGGCACGCGGCCGCGACCCGCTGAGCGTGCCCGCGCCCCGGGTCCGGGCCGTGGACACCACAGCGGCCGGGGACACCTTCGTCGGTGCGCTGGCCGTGGCCCTCGGCGAGGGCCGCCCCATGCCGGAGGCGCTGCGCTGGGCCTCGGCGGCGGCCGCGCTCTCCGTCCAGCGCCACGGCGCCCAGGACTCGATGCCGACCCGCGCCGAGACCGACGCCTTCGCCCTGGCCGGCTGGCAGGCGGACCACCGCTCCGACGACGCCGAAACCGGAGCCGCCTCATGACCCCCGCCGCGCCTTCCGGCCCCACCCGGGCCGGAAATGCACAGGGGCGATCCCCGCAGCGCGCCGAACGCACCACGGCCGCGCCTTCCGGCCCCACCGGGGCCGGGAGTGCACCGGGGCGATCCCCGCAGGGCGCCGAACGCACCACGGCCGCGCTGTCCACCCCCGGGAACCGTTCGACGCCCGAGGAGACGCCCCGGCGCGCGCCCGGCCCCACCGAAGCCACCCCGGCCCCGGCCGAAGCCACCGGCACGGAACCCACG
>NZ_JOBX01000043.1:0-58107 GCF_000720645.1 Streptomyces sp. NRRL S-378 | reverse complement strand
CGAGATTGCCTCTTGTCTCGTGGGCTCGGAGATGTGTATAAGAGACAGGCCGACCACACCCCCACCCCTGCATTCCCGGCATGACCACGCTCCTCCTCGACGGCGGCCCGATCACACCGGACGCACCCGTCACCCGCACCGGCGGCACCCCCCTCGCCCCCACCGGCACCCCCTGGCCCACCTGCGCCACCTGCACCGCACCCCTGCAGTTCCTCGCCCAGATCAACCTCGGCGACCTCCCCGGCCGCACCGCCCCCACCCCCGGCGTACTGGCCCTCTTCATGTGCGCGAACCGCCCCGGACCATGCGAACAATGGAGCCCCACCGCAGGCGGCAACCTCGCCCTGCTGCTCCCCGCCGACCACCTGGAACCCGTACCGGCCCCCCACGGCGCCGACCCCGAACTCCTCACGCTCGGAGCCGTCCGCGCCGCCGTACCCACCCCCAGCCCACCCCCCGGCGCCACCGTCCTCGGCCGGCTCGGCGGAACCCCCGACTGGCTCCAGTACGACGAGACCCCCGACTGCCCCACCTGCACCCGGCCCATGACCTTCACCGCCGAACTCACCGAAGGCCCCGACCCCGCCACCGCCATGAACTTCGGCTCCGGCCGCGCCTACGCCCACACCTGCACCCCCTGCGGCCGGGCCGCACTCCTCCGGCAGTGCTGACCACCCGCCCACGCGAAACGGCCGGGACCCGCCACAGCAGGCCCCGGCCGCACACCCCACCAACCGACTAGAACACCGGCACACCCGCCCGCGTCAGCCGCCAGTCCACCGAAGCGAACTGCGCCGGATCGATCGTCCCCTTCGCCTTCACCCACTGGATGATCGTGTTGCGGATCTCGTCCGAGTTCGACCACAGCTGCTTCGCCTGCGGCACGTGCGGGAAGTTCCCGCCACCCGACGCCCGGTAGTTGTTCACCGCCAGCACGAACTGCGCCGCCGGATCCACCGCCTTCCCCTGGAAGGACAACCCCGAGATCCGCGAACCCGCCGGCTGCGCGATGTCGATGTCGTACGACAGCCCGTACACCGCGTCGTAGTTGTAGTCCGGAATCGCCTCGGCATTCGTCAGCTTCGCCGGATCCACCGCATCACCCGGCGCCGTCCGCACGAAGTACCGCGCCGAGTACTCCAGATAGTCCTTCAGCTGCGCACCCGTCAGCAGCCGCGCCTCCATCGTGTTCTCGAACGGGTACAGGCCCGCCGCGTCCCTGATCGTCACCTGCCCGGCCGGGATCGCCGCCGTCCGCGAGAAGCACGAAGCCTGCGACAGCACCGGAAGAGCCGCCCACTCCGAACCCGCCAGCGCCGACTTCACCGTCTCCGCCTGCACGTGGTTGATCAGATCGATGATCGGCACGTCCTTGACCGGACCCTCCGCCGAGGACATCGCCTGCGTCGAGGTACCGATCACCTGGTTCACGTACGCCACGACCTTGCGGTGCTCGTCCGACAGCAGCCGCGTGATCTTCGCGTCCTCCGCCACCGTGTTCGAGTTCAGCACCTTCGCCGCGACCTTCGCCACCGACCAGCGGCCCTTCTCCCACACCAGCTCGAAGTCGAACAGCGTCAGCCGCTGCCCCCACTTCAGCGGCTCCGACAGCACCACGTCCTTGCCGGTCGCCCTGTTCTTCACCCGGTACTCCGGGATCTCCGTGTGCGCGTGACCCACCAGGATCGCGTCGATCCCCGGCACCTGCTCCGCCACCAGCGCCGCCGCGTTCTCGACGTACGGCAGCTGGTCACCGTACGACGAGGTACCGCTCGACCCCGAGTGCGCCGACACGATCACCACGTCCGCACCCATCGAACGCAGCCGCGGCACGTACTTCGCCGCCTGCTCCTCCAGCCCCGGGAACGTCATCCGGCCCTGCACGTTCGCCTTGTCCCACAGCGCGATGCCCGGGTTCGTCAGCCCCAGCACCGCCACCTTCACATCCCGCCCGTGCGGGGTCCGCAGCGTGTGCATGCTGTACGGCGCGAACGCCGGCTTCAGCGTCTTCGCATCCAGCGCGTTCGCCCCCAGCAGCGGGAAATCGCACTGCTCCTCGAACTTCCGCAGCACCGGAATGCCGTAATTGAACTCGTGGTTCCCCAACGCCGCCGCGTCATAACCGATCGCGTTCATCGCCTGCGCCATCGGGTGCACCGGACCACGCCGCGCCGTGATCGGATCGACCTTCGCGTAGTAGTAGGACAACTGCGTGCCCTGGATCGTGTCACCCGCGTCGATGAGCAGCGTGTTGCACCGCCCCTTCTCCGCCCGCACCTGGTCCACCAGCGTCGAGATCTTCGCCAGACCGACGTCGTTGTGCGCCTTGTCGTCGAACTCCTTGTCCGTGAAGTAGTCCCAGTTGAAGACGTTCCCGTGCAGGTCGGTCGTCCCCATCACCGTGAACGCGTACGTCCGCGGCCCCGGCTTCCTCACATCCTGCACCCCGGCGGCCGCCGCCGGGGTGCTCGTGGCCCCCGCCAACGCCACAGCCGCACCCGTAGCGGCCGTGCTCCCTATGAAAGTCCTGCGGTCGAACGCCATACCGTCTCCCTTTTGAGGCCTGAACAACGCGCGTAGATTCTGACCCAGCAGTAACAAGCCGCAACACCCCCGCCAGGTTTCGATCCGGTGACCACACCCGAACGGGCGACAGTGCGAGAGTGAATCCATGACCCAGGACGCAGCGCACACACCGCACCAGCCCTACGGAACCCCCGAAGTACCCCGCGTAGCAGTCCGCGGCGAAGCCCGCCTCGAAGTCGACCCCGAGATCGCCCGCATCGGCATCACCGTCAGCGCCCGCGGCACCGACCGCCGCACCGCACTCGAAGACCTCACCCGACGCAACAACACCGTCCTCGACCTCATCAAGAGCCACGGCGACACCGTCGAAAAGGTCGAAACCGGCGCCCTCTCCATCACCCCCGAACTCACCCGCCACGGCCGCGCCGAACGCGTCCGCGCCTACCACGGCCGCGTCCACATCACCGCCGAACTCAGCGACTTCACCACCCTCGGCGAACTCACCACCCGCCTCGCCGACCTCGAACTCACCCAGGTCGACGGCCCCTGGTGGGCCCTGCGCCCCACCTCGCCCGCCCACGGCGAAGCCCGCCGGCAAGCCGTACTCGAAGCCGTCCAGCGCGCCCGCGAATACGCCGAAGCCCTGGGCGCCCGCCTCTCCGCCCTCGTCGAACTCGCCGACCTCGGAGCCGAGAACGCCGCCCCCTTCGCCCAGGCCCCCGGCGGATCCGGCATGCGCACCATGGCCTTCAGCACCACCGAGGACGCCGGCCCCCCGCCGCTCGACCTCGAACCCCAGCGCCAGACCGTCTACGCACAGGTGAACGCACGCTTCACCATGACCCCGCCCCAACTCTGAAACGCGGATAGAACGGGCCCCGGGGGGTGCTCATCAGAGCACCCCCACGCCCATTCAACAAATGTCAACAACCTTTCGCCCATTGGTTGTTGAGAGGACACCGGGAAGCGATTACCTACCCGTTGGTAGGGGAATAGGCTCGCCCCATGCGCCGAGCGAAAATCGTATGTACCCTGGGCCCCGCCACCGACTCATACGACCAGATCAAAGCACTGGTCGAAGCCGGAATGGACATCGCCCGACTCAACCTCAGCCACGGCACCTACGCCGAACACGAGGAGCGCTACCAACGCGTACGCAAGGCCTCCGACGAAACCGGCCGCAGCGTCGGCATCCTCGCCGACCTTCAAGGCCCGAAGATCCGCCTCGGCCGCTTCCACGAAGGCCCCGTACTCCTTGAACGCGGCGACGACTTCACCATCACCGTCGAAGACCACCCCGGCGACCGCCACACCTGCGGCACCACCTACAAAGGACTCGCCGCAGACGTCACCACCGGCGAACGCATCCTCGTCGACGACGGCCGCGTCACCCTCGAAGTCACCCACGTCGACGGACCCCGCGTCCACACCCGCGTCATCGAAGGCGGCATGGTCTCCGACCACAAAGGCCTCAACCTCCCCGGCGTAGCCGTCTCCGTCCCCGCCCTCTCCGACAAGGACATCGAAGACCTCCGCTGGGCCCTGCGCACCGGCGCCGACGTCATCGCCCTCTCCTTCGTCCGCAGCGGCCGCGACATCGAAGACGTCCACCGCATCATGGACGAAGAAGGCCGCCGCCTCCCCGTCATCGCCAAGATCGAAAAACCCCAGGCCGTCGACAACATCGACGACATCGTCGCCGCCTTCGACGGCATCATGGTCGCCCGCGGCGACCTCGGCGTCGAAATGCCCCTGGAACAGGTCCCGATCGTCCAGAAACGCGCCATCAAACTCGCCAAGCGCAACGCCAAACCCGTCATCGTCGCCACCCAGATGCTCGACTCGATGATCGACAACTCCCGCCCCACCCGCGCCGAAGCCTCCGACGTCGCCAACGCCGTCATCGACGGCACCGACGCCGTCATGCTCTCCGGCGAGACCAGCGTCGGCAAATACCCCGTCGACACCGTCCGCACCATGTCCCGCATCGTCGAAGCCGCCGAAGAGGACATCCTCGCCAAGGGCCTCCCACCCCTCACCGACCGCAACAAGCCCCGCACCCAAGGCGGAGCCGTCGCCCGCGCCGCCGCCGAAATGGGCGACTTCCTCGACGCCAAGTTCCTCGTCGCCTTCACCCAGAGCGGCGACACCGTCCGCCGCCTCTCCCGCTACCGCTCACCCATCCCCCTCCTCGCCTTCACCCCCGACCCCGCGACCCGCTCCCAGCTCAACCTCACCTGGGGCGTCGAAACCTTCCTCGGCCCCCACGTCGACTCCACCGACGCCATGGTCGCCCAGGTCGAAGAAGAACTCCTGCGCATCGGCCGCTGCGTGACCGGCGACGTCGTCGTCATCACCGCCGGCTCACCCCCCGGCGTCAGCGGCTCCACCAACCTCGTCCGCATCCACCACATCGGCGACCCGGTCCGCTGACCCCCCCCCACACACACCACCGCGCCGGGCCCCACCGAGCGGCCCGGCGCGACACGGCACGCCCCACCACCGCAACACCCCCTGACCCCAAGCCCACGTGAGGTCCTACGGTCACCCCCATGGGGCTCACCGGGACCACTGACCGCCCGACCCGACCGAGGCGGGCGGCGGGCTGCCTCCGCGCCCACGACCGCAACGCCGAGGTCCACGCGACGATGCGGGAGGACATCGACGACGCCGAGAACGCGACCACCATCGACGTCCTCCGCCGCGCCGTCGCCCCCCTCGGCAGCGACGACGACCTGCGTAGCCCAAGGAAAGGGCTGGCGACAGACCTGAGCGCCGACTAGGAAGAGTGCATGAGCACCTCCATACGGACCTTCGCCCGCACCACGCTCGACCTCGGCGACGCAACTCTCCACCCCTGGGGCCGCAAGCCCGCCGGACCGGAACTCCTCGACGACCTCGTCGCCGCCGCGGCCGACCCGAAGATCGCCCTCTGGAACCCCCTCCCGGCGACCGACCACGAAGCCGCCCGGACCTGGCTCGAAGCCCGCGAGGACGGCTGGGACCGGGGCGCAGGCGCGGCCTTCGCGGCGCTGTCCGGCACCGACGGCGCCCTGCTCGGCACCGTCAACCTCCGCTGGGTCGACCGCGCGGACGGCCTGGCCATGATCGGCTACTGGTTCCTGCCGGACGCCCGCGGCCGCGGCCTCGCCACCCGCGCCACCAGGGCGGTCACCACCTGGGGCTTCCGCACGGGCGGGGCCCGCCGGATCGAACTCGCCCATGCCGCCGGCAACGAGGCCTCCTGCCGCGTCGCCCACCGCTGCGGCTACCTCCCCGAGGGCGTCCTGCGCGAGTCCCACCTCTTCGGCGACGGCCGCCACCACGACGAACACCTCCACGCCCGCCTCGCCACCGACCCGGAACCGGGCCCCTAGTACTTCGGCCCGATGTGGGCGTCCATGAGCGCGACGGAGTCCTTACGGGCGATGGAGACGTTGAAGGGGTCGCTGCCACGGGCCAGGACGGTCCACTGAACACCGACTTGGGCCAGTGTGTCGGTGCAGAGCTTCCGGATGTCGTCGGACTTGTTCGTGAAGAAGTACCGCGGGTACTCGTAGCGCTTGCCGTTGCGGACGGTCCAGTTGGTGATCCGACACCCGTCGGAGTGGATCAGCCCCCGGACGAACTCCCAGGGGTACGCGTCGACGATCTCCTGCTGCCAGCCTTCGAGCACGATCCGCCGCTCGTGCTTCTTCCCCGGCCCGTGCTGCGGGAACAGGCATTCCAGGTGCTTCGAGTACACCTTGATGTTGTGGCAGCCGATTCTGCGCACGCGGCAGACCTTGTTGTGCGGGAAGACGCGTTGCACCGCCTGTTCGGCACAGTCCATGAGGCCGGGCCAGCGATCGTCGCAGGTGATCATGAGGTTGGGGACTCGGTGCCCCGAGTAGTGGCTTATGTGGCCGTCGCCGAGGTAGAGACCCAGAAGGTACGAGTAGGCCTGCTCGTCCAGCGGGCTACCGTCGCACCGTGGGCAATCCGGATCATGGGCGCCCGGGCATTCGCCCCGCTTGGCTCTGTCCACGTGCTTCCAGTAGCCCACGGTGCCCAAAGGGACGCCGAGCTGACGCGAGACGTCGGCGTTCCGGGCGCCCCCGCGCAAAAGGGACAGGGCTGTTTGTCGTAACTCGAGACTGTGGAGCTCCATGCGTCAACTGTGCGTGCACGCGTGTGGCTGTGAGTAGCAAAAAGCGAACGTTCACGCGAAGGTGAACGTCCGCTTTTCGGACATGTACCGGGTGCGGGATTCGAACCCGCACGTCCTTTCGGACAGATGTGTTTGAGACATCAGCGTCTGCCATTCCGCCAACCCGGCTAGGTCGCTGGTCGGAGTGTACCGGGTGACCATCGCGCACTGCAGCTAGGTAGGCTCATCCAAGCAGCAGCGCCCCGCAAAAGGAGCCCCCGTGACCGCCGAGCACGAGTCGACGCCCATGCCCGACGCCGACCAGTCGCACGTTCCGCCGCTGACGACCCGGGTCGTCATCGCCGAGGACGAGGCGCTCATCCGTCTCGATCTCAAAGAGATGCTCGAAGAAGAGGGCTACTCCGTCGTCGGCGAGGCCGGCGACGGGCAGACGGCCGTCGAGCTCGCCCGCGAGCACCGGCCCGACCTGGTCATCCTCGACGTGAAGATGCCCGTCCTGGACGGGATCTCCGCCGCCGAGAAGATCGCCCAGGAGTCCATCGCCCCCGTCCTCATGCTGACGGCGTTCTCGCAGCGCGACCTCGTCGAGCGGGCCCGGGACGCCGGGGCCATGGCGTACCTCGTGAAGCCGTTCAGCAAGAGCGACGTGGTGCCGGCCATCGAGATGGCCGTGTCCCGGTTCGCGGAGCTGCGCGCGCTGGAGCAGGAGGTCGCGGACCTCTCGCAGCGGCTGGAGACCCGCAAGCTGGTCGACCGGGCGAAGAGCATCCTGCAGACGCAGTACGGGCTGACCGAGCCCGCGGCCTTCCGGTGGATCCAGAAGTCGTCCATGGACCGCCGGATGTCCATGCAGCAGGTCGCCGAGGTGGTCATCGAGGACGCCGAGGCGAAGAAGAAGGAGGGCGGCGGGAAGTAGTTCCCGTCCCGGGCTCCCCGGAACATGCGTGAGGCCCGCCTCCCCCGAGGGAGGCGGGCCTCACACGTTGTGTCAGTCCTCGCCGAGGTAGGCCTTGCGGACGTCCTCGTTGTGGAGGAGGTCCTGGCCGGTGCCGGAGAGGACGATCTTGCCGATCTCCATGACGTGCGCCTGGTCGGCGAGGGAGAGCGCCGCCTGGGCGTTCTGCTCGACGAGGAGGATCGTCATGCCCGAGGCCTTGAGCTCGGAGATGGTCGACATGATCTTCTGCATCATCAGCGGGGAGAGACCCATGGAGGGCTCGTCCAGCATGAGGAGCTTCGGCTGGCACATGAGCGCGCGGCCCATGGCGAGCATCTGCTGCTCACCGCCCGAGAGGGTGCCGGCGGCCTGCTTGCGACGCTCGCCCAGGATGGGGAAGAGGTCGTAGGCGCGCTGGATGTCCTTCTCGATGCCGTCCTTGTCGCTGCGGAGGAAGGCGCCGAGCTGGAGGTTCTCCTCGATCGTCAGCCGGGGGAAGATGTGGCGTCCCTCGGGGGAGTGCGCCAGCTTCAGGGCGACGATCTTGTGGGCGGGGACACCGACGAGGGGCTGGCCGTCGAAGGTGATGCTGCCCGCGGTGGGCTTCAGGAGCCCGGAGAGGGTGCGGAGGGTGGTCGTCTTGCCGGCGCCGTTGGTGCCGACGAGGCAGACGATTTCGCCTTCGTTGACCTCGAAGGAGATTCCCTTGACGGCTTCGATCTTGCCGTAGGCGACCTTGAGGTCCTCGACCTTGAGCAGTGCGGTCACTTGGCCTCTCCTTCCGTGCGGGTGGTGCTGGTGGTGCTGTCCGCGTCGGCGTCCGTGTCCGAGTCGGTGGAGGCCTCGGCGTCCGAGTCGGCCGCGGGGGCCTCGTCGTCGTCCGCGGCTTCCGCCTCGGTCTCGGCGGCAGCTTCGGCGGCCTCAGGCTCGGCCTCGGCCTCGGCCTCAGCCTCAGCCTCAGCGTCGGCCTCGGGCTCGGCCTCCGCGTCGGCCGCGGCCTCGGCGTGGGCCTCGGCGGCCTCGACCTCGGCGACCTCCGCCGCGCCCGGCTCGCCCTCGAAGGGGGTGCCGAGGTAGGCCGCGATGACGCGCTCGTCGCCCTGGACTTCGGAGGCGGTGCCTTCGATGAGCTTCTCGCCCTGGACGAGACAGGCGACGCGGTCGCACAGGTTGAAGATGAAGCGCATGTCGTGCTCGATGACGAGTACGGCGATGCCCATGTCCCGGATCGCGAAGATGAGCTCTTCGGCGGCGCGGGTCTCCTGCGGGTTCATGCCGGCGGTGGGCTCGTCCAGGAGGATGAGGCCGGGGTCGCTGGCGAGCGCGCGGGCGATCTCCAGCTTGCGCTGCTCGCCGTAGGGGAGGTTCTTGGCGAGGTGGTCGGCCTTGTGCTCCAGGCCGATGAACTCGAGGAGTTCCATGGCGCGTGCCTCGCTGGCGGCTTCGGCCTTCTTGAAGCCGGGGCCGCGCAGCAGGGCGGACCAGAGGCCTTCCTTCGTGCGGGTGTGGCGTCCGACGAGGACGTTCTCCAGCACCGTCATGTTGTGGAAGAGCCGGATGTTCTGGAAGGTACGGGCGATGCCGGCCTCGGTGACCCGGTGGGGCTTGGGCGGGAGGACCTTGCCCTTGTAGCTGACGGAGCCCTCGGTGGGGACGTACAGCCCGGTGAGGCAGTTGAAGAAGGTGGTCTTGCCGGCGCCGTTGGGGCCGATGAGTCCGACGATCTCGCCCGCGTTGACCTGGAGGTCGACGCCCTTGACGGCGGTGAGGCCGCCGAAGCGCATGGTGACGCCCTTGGCTTCGAGAACCGTGGTCTTGGTCTTGGTGGTGGTGTCCGTGGTGGTCGTCATGTTGTTCACGCCCCCGCCTTGGCGGTGGCCAGGTCCTTGGGGGCCTGGTCAGCGGTGTCGTCGTGGAACTCGAGCTGCGCCCGCTTGTTGGCGATGAGGCCTTCGGGGCGGAAGCGCATGAGCAGGATGAGGGCGATGCCGAAGGCGAGGAGCTGGTAGTCCTGGAGGAAGGCCAGCTTCGCCGGGATCAGGAAGAGGAGTGCGGCGCCGAGGATGGGGCCGCGGATGGTGCCCATGCCGCCGAGGATGACGGCGGCGAGGAGGAACGCGGAGTTCGGCGGGACGGGCCCGGCGAAGACGTAGTTCTCGGGGACGACCGTGGTGTTGACGTGTGCCTGGACGGTACCGGCGAGGCCGGCGAGGGTGGCGCCGAGGGCGAAGGCGATGAGCTTGACCTTGAAGCCGTTGATGCCCATGGCTTCGGCGGCGGTCTCGTCCTCGCGGATGGCGACCCAGGCGCGGCCGATGCGGCTGTTGCCGGCGCGGGCGAAGACCAGGACGACCAGGGCCATCACCAGCAGCATCAGGAAGTAGTAGTTGGCGTAGGCGCCGAGTTCGATGCCGGCGACGACGTGGGACTCGCCGAAGTTCCACCCGAAGATTTCGAGGTGGGGGATGTTCGGGATGCCGTTCGGGCCGTTGGTGACGTCCGGGCCGGAGGTGCCGTCGAGGTTGCCCATGGCGATGCGGAAGATTTCTCCGAAGCCGAGGGTGACGATGGCGAGGTAGTCGCCGCGCAGGCGGAGGGTCGGTGCACCGATGACCACGCCGAAGACGAGCGAGACGATGGCGCCGACGATGACCGCTGCCCAGAAGGGGAGGTGGATGCCGAAGGCGGAGGCGGTGCTGCCGGAGACCAGGGCGGCGGCGTAGGCGCCGACGCCGAGGAAGGCGACGTATCCGAGGTCGAGGAGGCCGGCGAGGCCGACGACGATGTTCAGGCCGAGGGCGACGGTCGCGAAGATCAGGATGTTGACCGCGATCAGCGTGTAGGTGTCGCCGCTCTGCTGGATGAAGGGGAAGGCGATCGCGGCGGCCGCGGTGCCGAGGAGGGTGACCTGGCGGTTGTTCGCGGTGAGCACCGAGAAGCGGGCGAGGAGGCCCGACTTGTTCAGGGCGAGGGCCGCGAGGCCGACGGTGATCAGGTAGGCGACGAAGAGCTGCGGTTCCTTGTCATCGGTGTCGATGCCGAAGGTGATGACGAAGAGGCCGAGGGCGAAGACGCCGGTGATGATGAGGATTTCGGCCCAGTTGGGCAGCTTGCTCTTGGCCGGGGTGACCTTGCGGCTGTCGTCGGGGAGCTTGTACGCGGCGAGGGCCGGGACGAGGGAGCCGACGAGGGCGACGTAGGCGCCGGGTTCGAGGTTGATCACGCCGCCGAGGACGACGGTGATCGCGATGACCGTGAACCAGGTGGCGGCCAGGTTGCCGAGGGCCAGGAACCAGATGGCCTTGCGGGAGCCGGCGGGGGTGAGCCAGCCGAAGCCCTTGGTGCCGAGCGCGGCGAGCGCGTGGACGAGGGTGAGGGCGGCTCCGGCCAGGGTGATGTACTGGAGGTCGGCGGGGCTGCCGTAGAAGGTGAGGTCGCCGGGGAAGTCGGCGGTCCACGTCCAGGCGAGGAAGGCGCTGACGATGGTGAGGAGGCTGCCACCGATGATCGCGTAGAGGAGTGCGGCGGGTGCGGGTGCCGTCTTCGCGGTCTGCGTCTGCGTCTGCGGGGTGGTGTTGGTGGTCATGGTTCTCACGCCCGATCCGTGACGCGCTGGCCGAGCAGGCCTTGGGGCCGCACGAGGAGGACGACGATGAGGAGTACGAAGGCCCAGACGTTGGACCAGGCTCCGCCGCCGAGCTGCTGCATGCCGGGGATCTCTTCGATGTAGGCGATCGAGAGGGCTTCGGCGAGTCCGAGGACGACGCCGCCGACCATGGCTCCGTAGATGTTGCCGATGCCGCCGAGGACGGCTGCGGTGAAGGCCTTGAGGCCGAGGATGAAGCCCATCTCGAAGTTGATCTGGCCCTTGTCGACGCCGTAGGCGACGGCGGCGACGGCGGCGAACGCGGCACCGATGGCGAAGGCCATGACGATGATGCGGTCGGTGTTGATGCCCATCAGCTTGGCGGTGTCGGGGTCCTGCGCGGTGGCCTGCATGGCGCGGCCGCTGCGGCTCTTCTGGACGAAGACGCCGAGGGCGAGCATGCAGAGCGGGGCGAGGATGAGGACGAAGAGGTCCGCACGCTGGATCGCGAGGCTGTCGGTGATCTTGAAGGACGGGCCGGTGAACTCCGGGAAGCTGACGGCCTTCTTGGCGTCCGGGTAGAACTGCCAGACGAGCTGCTGGAGCGCGATCGAGAGGCCGATTGCGGTGATGAGGGGTGCGAGCCTTGGAGCGCTGCGCAGGGGGCGGTAGGCGAAGCGTTCGGCTGCGCATGCCACGGCGACGGAGCAGATGGCGCCGCCGACGATCATGACGGGTATCGCGATCAGCAGGGTGGTGCCGGTCGGGAGGATGGCGTAGGCGGTGAGCGCGCCGAAGCCGCCGATCATGAAGATCTCGCCGTGGGCGAAGTTGATGAGCTGGACGATGCCGTAGACCATGGTGTACCCGATGGCGATGAGGCCATAGAGAGCACCGAGGGCAAGGCCGTTGGCCAGCTGTTGCGGCAGTTCGTGCACCGCAGGGCCTCCGATGAGCGTGTCGGATAAGACTCCGCGCGAGGGCACTGTTTGCGCCCTCGCGCGGCGTTGGTTCAGGTGTTACGGGTGGGGCTGGGTGCTACGGGCTTACTGGTTGAAGGTGTCGCTCTTGACGTCGACCCACTTGCCGCCCTCGACCTTGTAGACCGTGAGCTGCTTGTTGGTGGTGTCGCCGTACTGGTCGAAGGCGACCTTGCCGGTCACGCCCTCGAAGGAGACCTTGCCGAGAGCCTCGACGACCTTGGCGCGGGCGTCGTCGGGGAGCTTGCCGCTGTTGGCGGCGACGACGGCCTTGACGGCCTGGATGACGGCCCAGCCGGCGTCGTAGGAGTAGCCACCGTAGGCGGCGTAGGGGTCCTTGTAGCCTTCGGCCTTGTAGTCCTCGATGAACTTCTTGGCGGTGTCGAGCTTCTCGACCGGGTAGCCGATGGAGGTGGCGAGGTCGCCCTCGTTGGCCTCACCGGAGGCGCTGATGAAGGCGGGGTCCTGGATGCCGTCGCCGCCCATGAGCGGGACGTTGGCGCCGGCCTTCTTGATCTGGTCGGCGAGCAGGCCGCCCTCGGGGTACTGGCCGCCGAAGTAGACGGAGTCGGCGCCGGAGGACTTGACCTTGTCGGCGGTGGAGGAGAAGTCGGTCTCCTTCACGGTGACGTGGTCGGTGCCGGCGACCTCGCCACCGAGCTTCTTGAACTCCTCGGCGAAGATCGCGGCGAGGCCGGCGCCGTAGGTCTGCTTGTCGTCGACGATGAAGACCTTCTTCTTGCCGGCGTCCTTGAAGAGGTACTGGGCGGCGAACTTGCCCTGGACCACGTCGGTGGCGGCGGTGCGGAAGTAGGTGTCGAAGCCGCGCTTGAACTCGCCCTTGCCCCAGTTGTCGCCCTGGCTGAGCGCGGGGTTGGTGTTGGCGGGGGAGACCTGAGCCAGCTTGGCGGAGGCGAAGACGCCCTGCATCTGCTGGGCGACGCCCGAGTTCAGGGGGCCGACGACGCCGAGGACGTCCTTGTTGCCGACGAGCTTGGTGGCGTTGGCCTGACCGGAGGCCGGGACGGCCTGGTCGTCGAGGGCCTCGACCTTGAACTCGATGCCCGGGACCTCGTTGTTCTTGTTGGCCGTCTTGGCCGCGAGGTCCACGGAGTTCTTGATGCCCTGACCGAGGGCGGAGAGGGAACCGGTGAGCGGGGCGTCGACGCCGATGACGACGACGGTCTTCTTGCCGCCGCTGTTGTCCTTGGAGCCTCCGTCGCGCGATCCGCAAGCGGTGAGGGTCAGTGCTCCCGTGGTGATCACGGTGGTGAGGATGAGCAAAGAACGGTGTCGCACGATTCTTCCTTTCCCTGGCGCAGCCCTCTGTCGAGGTGCCGTTGGGTCGCCGGGCCGCACTGGAGAGGTCCACGGCCGTGCTGATTCGCGCTCTGCGGCGCGGTGACTGGCCGTGACTCTAGGGCCGAGGTGGCGAGCACCGGGAGGCGGGAAAGGAGGATGTGACGCTCTTGTTATGCCAAGGCCAAGAATGTGTGGTGGGAGTTTGAACAAACCGGACATTTAGGCACCCTGGAGATCGTCCGCATCGTGAGAAATCGCAGTTCCCCTAAGGGGCTTGAGGCCTCCATGCTCCTGTCTTAGATCAAATTGAGCCGAATGTGGCTGCGCGTGCCCAAAAGAATCCTCCGGGTGGTCATTCCCAAGGGAAAAGGCGGATTCGAGCCGTCCTGGGCATTACGCAGCGTGATCATTGCGGCGATGTGTCGGGAGCGTGAACGATCTTGTCCGGGGGGCGGGAAGGCCCCTCACCTGCGGTGGGGCCGCGGAGAGGCATCTGCCCGAAAGGCGGACAGCCTGCACGGAATGCGGTGACGCCGGTCACACCGGCGGGCGCCGGTTCTCCGAGCTCCGGGTCGCACCGTCCTGCTCGGCGCAGCGCTGTGCGACGAACCGGTCGATCAGCTCAAGTGCCTTTTCCCGCCCGGCAGTTCGTTCCTCGCTGCGCCCCGCGGCCACCGCGTCCTCGTGGATCGCGTACTGGTCGTTGGATAGCCCCTTCTGCTCCCAGTCGAGGCCGGACCATTTCGTGCCCAGGAGGGTCTCCTTCGCCCAGTAGGACACGAGGTTCGTGCACACCTGTACGGGCGAGGCGGGGGTGGGGGCGGAGGGGCTCTCGGGGCCCGCCGCTGAGGGCGGTGCGGAGGAGGAGCATCCGGTCAGGGCGAGCGCCGCGAGAAGGGTGTGGGCGGCGTACCGGGCCGTACGTGGCATGGTCCCCATGGGGGGACGGTAGGCGGTGGCCACCGGCGAGACAACAGATGTCACCGCGAAGCGTGCGGAGTGGCGAATTCCGGGCGGTTGTACGGCCGGGGTCTCCCCGCCCGGCTCCTGTGCTCGGTCCATGAGCGGACGTCCGAGCGCAAGGGCTGTGATCGAGTCGGCCTAACGGGAGCTGGACGCCCCCGACACGGGCAGCCTGACGGCTGTCCGGAAGTCGTCGCCGACATCCTGGAGCAGGGCCTCCTGGAGCGGGCCGACGCCGAGCAGGTCGCCGGGCGCCTCGTCGCGGTCGCCCTGTCCGGCGGGGGCTACGTGCTGCGGGAGTCCGCACTGAACGCGCTCGGCGCGGGGACCACGTCCTACGTCTTGCCCTACCGGGTGCTGGAGCCGCTGGCCGACGGGGCGGACGGCTTCGAGGTGCTGCTCCTGGAGCACGTCCTGCCCGTTCTCGGGTGCGCCGGCGACCGGGCGGCGCTGCCGGTCGTCGAGCGGTTCCTCGGGCACCCCGACCCGGCGGTGCGCCGGGGCGCGGCCGACGCGGTGCGAGAGCTGCAGTGGAGCCTCCGGCGCGACCGGGAGGGGCCGGCCTGAGCCCCGGCGGCGGGCGGGTGCCCTGCTCGCCGGGGCCGTGCGGGCCGGGTCAGGCCTGCGCGTGGGCCTCGGCGCCGCCGGCGACCTGGTCGACGTCGCGCAGCAGGCAGGTCAGGCGGGCGGTGCAGATCCGCTTGTCCTGCTCGTCGGTGATGACGATCTCGAACGTGGTGGTGGAGCGGCCGCGGTGCACCGGGGTGGCGACGCCGGTGACGATGCCGCTGCGGGCGCCCCGGTGGTGGGTGCAGTTCAGGTCCACGCCGACGGCGATCTTGCTGATGCCGCCGTGCATCATGGCGCCGATCGAGCCGAGGGTCTCGGCCAGGACGGCGGAGGCCCCGCCGTGCAGCAGTCCGTAGGGCTGGGTGTTGCCCTTGACCGGCATGGTGCCGACGACGCGGTCGGCCGAGGCCTCCAGGATGCGGATGTCCATGCGCTCGCCGAGGTCTCCGGCCGAGAACAGCGCGGGCAGGTCGATGCCCAGGGCCGCGTACTCGTCGAGGACCTCCTGCGGGAACTTCACTGCGTGCTGCTCACCCATGGTCAGGCTCCGTTCGTCAACGCTCGTTAACCTTCTTGTCCTGAGGTCGTTCTATCAGGCGGGTTCGAAGCGCACGACGACGGACTTGCTGGCCGGGGTATTGCTGGTGTCCGCGGTCGAGTCGAGCGGGACCAGTACGTTCGTCTCGGGGTAGTACGCGGCGGCGCAGCCGCGGGCGGTGGGGTAGTGCACGACGCGGAAGCCGGGCGCGCGCCGTTCCACGCCGTCCTTCCACTCGCTCACCAGGTCGGTGTACGAGCCGTCGGCGAGGCCGAGTTCGGCCGCGTCGGCGGGGTTGACCATGACGACGCGGCGGCCGCCGGTGATGCCGCGGTAGCGGTCGTCGAGGCCGTAGATGGTGGTGTTGTACTGGTCGTGGCTGCGCAGTGTCTGCAGGAGCAGCCGGCCCTGGGGGACGCGGGGGTACTCCACGGGCGCGGCGGTGAAGTTCGCCTTGCCGGTCCTGGTGGGGAAGCGGCGTTCGTCGCGCGGGGCGTGCGGGAGGCGGAAGCCCTCCGGGCGGGCGGCGCGGGCGTTGAAGTCCTCGAAGCCGGGGACCACGCGGGAGATCCGGTCGCGGACGGCGCCGTAGTCGCGCTCGAACTCCTCCCACGGGGTGGCCGAGGCGGGGCCCAGGACGGCGCGGGCCATGCGGGCCACGATCGCGGGCTCGGAGAGCAGGTGCGGGGAGGCGGGGGCGAGGTTGCCGCGGGAGGCGTGGACCATGCCCATGGAGTCCTCGACGGTCACGAACTGCCTGCCCGTGGCCTGGACGTCCTTGTCGGTGCGGCCGAGGGTGGGCAGGATCAGGGCGCGCCGGCCGGTGACCGCGTGGGAGCGGTTGAGCTTGGTGGAGACGTGCACGGTCAGGGAGGTGCGGCGGATCGCGGCCTCGGTGACGTCGGTGTCGGGGGTGGCGCCGACGAAGTTGCCGCCCATGGCGAAGAGGACCTTGGCGCGGCCGTCGCGCATGGCCTGGATGGAGCGGACGACGTCGTAGCCGTGGCCGCGCGGCGAGGTGATGCCGAATTCCCTGTCGAGGGCGTCGAGGAAGGCGGGGGCGGGCCGTTCGAAGATGCCCATGGTGCGGTCGCCCTGGACGTTGGAGTGGCCGCGGACGGGGCAGACGCCGGCGCCGGGACGGCCGATGTTCCCGCGCAGCAGGAGGAGGTTGACGACCTCGCGGATGGTGGCGACGGCGTGCTTGTGCTGGGTGAGGCCCATGGCCCAGCAGACGATGGTGCGCTTCGAGGCCAGGATCATGGCGAGGGCGCGCTCGATCTCGGGTCGGGTCAGGCCGGTGGCGGTGAGGGTCTCCTCCCAGTCCGCTTCCTTCGCGGCGGCGGCGAGGTCCTCGTAGCCGTGGGTGTGCTCGCGGATGAAGGCCTCGTCGGTGGCGCCCCCGGTCTCGATGACGAGCTTGTTGAGGAGGCGGAAGAGGGCCTGGTCGCCGCCGATGCGGATCTGCAGGAAGAGGTCGTTGAGGGCGGTGCCCTTGAGCATGCCGAGGGGGGTCTGGGGGTTCTTGAACCTCTCCATGCCGGCCTCGGGCAGCGGGTTCACCGAGATGATCTTCGCGCCGGCGGTCTTGGCCCGTTCCAGGGCGGAGAGCATGCGGGGGTGGTTGGTGCCCGGGTTCTGCCCGGCGACGATGATCAGGTCGGCCTGGTGGAGGTCTTCGAGGGAGACGCTGCCCTTGCCGATCCCGATGGTCTCGGTCAGTGCGGAGCCCGAGGACTCGTGGCACATGTTGGAGCAGTCGGGCAGGTTGTTGGTGCCGAACTCGCGGGCGAAGAGCTGGAAGAGGAACGCGGCCTCGTTGCTGGTGCGGCCCGAGGTGTAGAAGAGGGCCTCGTCGGGGGAGCCGAGCGCGGTCAGCTCCTCCGCGATGATCGCGAAGGCGCGTTCCCAGCTGACGGCCTCGTACCGGTCGCCGCCCTCGGGGAGGTACATCGGCTGCGTGATGCGGCCCTGCTGGCCGAGCCAGTAGCCGGAGCGGGTGGCCAGGTCGGCCAGGGGGTGCGCGGCGAAGAACTCGGGGGTGACCCGGCGCAGGGTGGCTTCCTCCGCGACGGCCTTGGCGCCGTTCTCGCAGAATTCGGCGGTGTGCCGCTTGTCGCCCTCGGGCCAGGCGCAGCCGGGGCAGTCGAAGCCGTCCTTCTGGTTGACCTTGAGGAGGGTGCGGGCGGTGCGGGCCAGGCCCATCTGCTGCTGCGCGATGCGCAGGGTGTGGCCGATCGCCGGAAGGCCGGCCGCCGCGTGCTGGGGCGGTGTGACCTGCGGTGCGTCCTGTACCGGATCACCTGTGGGCGGCTTGGTCGCCATCGCGCTCCCCTTCGAGCGTTCGTACGTGTGCAGCACGGGTGGCCGCGTGCTTCGATCCTTGCACGACCCACGGGGTTCGGGGGAGGGCGGGCCGGTGTTCGCGGCGCCCCGCCCGGTGCGCCGGGGGCGTCCGGTGGGGCGGATGCGCCGGGGGAGGCGACGGGCCGGAATTGTCGGTGGGGGCGCCTAGGATCGGGGACGTGGCAGATTCAGCATCGAAGAAGACGGACCAGACGACCGCAGCGGACCGCCCCCGCCTGATGCTCATGGACGGGCACTCCCTGGCGTACCGGGCGTTCTTCGCGCTGCCCGCGGAGAACTTCACGACCGCGACGGGGCAGCCGACCAACGCCATCTACGGCTTCGCGTCGATGCTGGCGAACACGCTGCGCGACGAGGCGCCCACGCATTTCGCGGTGGCGTTCGACGTGTCCCGCAAGACGTGGCGCTCGACGGAGTTCCCCGAGTACAAGGCGAACCGGTCCAAGACGCCCGACGAGTTCAAGGGGCAGGTCGAGCTGATCGGCGAGCTGCTCGACGCGATGAAGGTGCCGCGGTTCGCCGTCGACGGCTTCGAGGCCGACGACGTGATCGCGACGCTGGCGACGCAGGCGGAGGCCCTCGGTTTCGAGGTGCTGATCGTCACCGGCGACCGGGACTCCTTCCAGCTCGTGTCGGAGCACACGACCGTGCTCTACCCGACCAAGGGCGTCTCGGAGCTGACGCGCTTCACGCCGGAGAAGGTCGAGGAGAAGTACGGGCTCACCCCGCAGCAGTACCCGGACTTCGCGGCCCTGCGCGGCGACCCGTCCGACAACCTCCCGGGCATCCCGGGCGTCGGTGAGAAGACCGCCGCCAAGTGGATCACGCAGTTCGGGTCGTTCGCGGAGCTGGTGGAGCGCGCCGCGGAGGTCAAGGGCAAGGCCGGGCAGAACTTCCGGGACCACCTGGAGGCCGTCAAGCTCAACCGGGTCCTGACCGAGATGATCAAGGACGTGGAGCTGCCCAGGGGCGCCGCCGACCTGGGCCGCCTGCCCTACGACCGGGCCGCGGTGACCGGTGTGCTGGACGTGCTGGAGATCCGCAACCCGTCGCTGCGCGAGCGGCTGCTGGCCGTGGACCCGGGCGCGGCCGAGCAGGAGGCCGCCCCGGCGCCCGCGCCGGGCGTCGAGCTCGACGCGTCCGTACTGGGCACGGGCGAGCTGGCGCCGTGGCTGGAGAGCCACGCGGGCGGGCCGCTGGGTGTCGCGACCGTCGACAGCTGGGCCCTCGGCCAGGGCAGCGTCGCCGAGATCGCGCTGGCCGCCGCCGGGGGAGCCGCCGCGTGGTTCACGCCGGCCGAGCTGGACGAGAGTGACGAGCGGGCCTTCGCGGCCTGGGCGGCGGACGCGGCCCGTCCCAAGGTCGTGCACAACGCCAAGGGCCTGATGCGGGTCTTCCCCGAGCACGGCTGGAGCCTCGCCGGCGTCACCATGGACACCGCGCTCGCCGCCTACCTGGTCAAGCCGGGCCGGCGGTCCTTCGCGCTGGACGCCCTGTCCACGGAGTACCTGCACCGTGAGCTGGCCCCCGCCGCCGCGGACGGGCAGCTCGCCTTCGGCGCCGACGAGACGGCCGAGGCCGAGGCGCTGATGGCGCAGGCGCGCGCCGTCCTGGACCTGGGCGACGCCTTCTCCGGCAGGCTCACCGAGGTCGGCGCCGCCGAGCTGCTGCACGACATGGAGCTGCCGACCTCCGAGCTGCTCGCCCGGATGGAGCGCGCCGGCATCGCCGCCGACCGCGACCACCTGGAAGCCATGGAGCAGCAGTTCGCCGGCGCCGTGCAGCAGGCGGTCAAGGAGGCGCACGCGGCGGTCGGCCACGAGTTCAACCTGGGCTCGCCCAAGCAGCTCCAGGAGGTCTTCTTCGGTGAGCTGGACCTGCCGAAGACGAAGAAGACCAAGACCGGCTACACCACGGACGCCGACGCGCTGGCCTGGCTGGCCACGCAGACCGACCACGAACTGCCGGTGATCATGCTCCGTCACCGGGAGCAGGCCAAGCTGCGCGTCACCGTCGAGGGCCTGGTCAAGACCATCGCCGCCGACGGCCGGGTGCACACCAGCTTCAGCCAGACCGTCGCCGCGACCGGCCGGCTGTCCTCCACCGACCCGAACCTGCAGAACGTGCCGGTGCGCACCGACGAGGGGCGGGCCATCCGCCGCGGCTTCGTCGTCGGCGAGGGTTTCGAGTCGCTGATGACGGCCGACTACAGCCAGATCGAGCTGCGCGTGATGGCCCACCTCTCCGAGGACGAGGGCCTCATCGAGGCGTTCGCCTCCGGCGAGGACCTGCACACCACCGTCGCCTCCCAGGTGTTCGGGGTGGAGCGCGACCAGGTCGACGCAGAGATGCGCCGCAAGATCAAGGCCATGTCCTACGGTCTGGCCTACGGGCTGTCCGCCTTCGGCCTCTCGCAGCAGCTGGGCATCGAGCCCGCCGAGGCGCGCGGCCTGATGGAGACCTTCTTCGAGCGCTTCGGCGGGGTCCGCGACTACCTCCAGCGCGTGGTGGACGAGGCCCGGGCCACCGGATACACGGCGACGATCTTCGGCCGCCGCCGGTACCTGCCCGACCTCAACAGCGACAACCGTCAGCGCCGCGAGGCCGCCGAGCGGATGGCGCTCAACGCCCCGATCCAGGGCACCGCCGCCGACATCGTCAAGGTCGCGATGCTGCGCGTGGACAAGGCGATCACCGGGGCCGGCCTGCGCTCGCGCATGCTGCTCCAGGTCCACGACGAAATCGTGCTGGAGATCGCCCCCGGCGAGCGCGAGCAGGTGGAGGAGCTGGTGCGCCGCGAGATGGGCGCCGCCGTCGAGCTCCGCGCCCCGCTGGACGTGTCGGTGGGCGTCGGCTCCGACTGGGAGTCCGCCGCGCACTGATCCCGCGCGACGCGCGACGACGAGCGACGCGACGCGCGACGACGAGCGACGCGACGCGCGACGACGAGCGAGCAGCGCCCGTCCCCGTCCGCTCAGGCGGCGGGGACGGGCGTCCGCGTCTCCTCGTCCGAGCCCGTCCGGTCACGGTCGCGGCGCTGCCGCAGGCGTACGAGGACCCCGTAGACCAGCAGGGCCACGCACAGGCCGCCGCCCGCCCCGAAGCAGACGGTCGGGATGATGTCGAGGGGCGTACGGATCCGGTCGAAGAAGGTGAAGAAGCGGATCACGCGGAAGGTCACCCCGATCGCGACGCCCGCCGCGATCAGCGCCAGCGCACCGCAGTACTCCGCGCGGCCCAGCACCGGCACCGACGCGGGCGGCGGGGACGCCGGCAGGCGGCGCAGCGCGGTCGCCGTGAACCAGAGCAGCGCACCGGCCGCGAGCGCCGAAGTGCCGTACTGCAGGAAGGTGTACGGCGGGAAGCCGAAGGCGATGGGCTCGCCGAGCCAGGGCAGTGCGTTCGTGCCCCAGCGGTCCATGTGCGTGAAGCTGTCCCACAGCACGTGCGTGAGCGAACCGACGACCGCCGACACGTAGAACCAGCCGAGGAGCGCGGGCAGTCGACGGTGTACGCGCCATTCCTCGCCCCGCACGAAGGCGTGGACCCTGCCCCGCTGACGGTGCGGCAGGAGGGCGATGAGCGGCTCGCGCAGCAGCAGCCAGCACCCCACGAGGGCGGCGGTGAGCACCGCGTCCAGCGTGAGGATCCCGAGCAGTGAGTGCGTGACGCTCCCGTACGCCATGAAGCCCTCGACGACCGCGTCGGTGAAGTAGAAGGTGTCGGGTGCGAAGGAGCCGAGGACCATCGCGGAGGCGACGAGGGGACCCCGTGCACGCCCCGTCCGGCGGATGGCCGGGAGTACGGCGGCCGCATGGCTGAGAGTGAACGGCATGGCACCTCTTCTGTGCGTTGCTGCGGTCGTTCCCTGCTTCGGGCCAATGCACCCGAAGCGTCCCGACAGTATGCGTGAGCTGCCTGTGGACGTGGGGATCCGGTGAATACCGGCCCGTGGTGCGTGCCCATTGCAGGGAGTTGACGTAGGGTCACGCGGACGTCGAGGGGAAGGGGTCCGGCTCATGTCGTCTCGAATATTCGGCCGCAGGCTGCGCAGGGGGGCGACGGCCGCGCTGGTCTGTGCGCTGACGGCCGCCGCGCTGACCGCTCCGCGGGGTCCGGCGGGCCCGGTGCCGGAAGCGGCGGTGGCGGCCGGCGGCAACGCGGACCGGCCGCTCCCGGCGGAGGAGAGCGGCGGCGACTCGGCCTACTTCACCGAACTGCCGCCGCTGGTGAGCCCGCAGCCTCCGGAGGTTCTGCTGCCGGACGGCCCGCCGCCGACGGCGGGCACGGCCACGGGCGCCGCACCGGAAGCGGCACCGGCGCCCGTCGTCACCGGGCCGCGGGAAGGGGCGCAGGGGATACCGGCGAGCGTGCTCGCGGCGTACACACGGGCGGAGAGGACCGTCGGGCAGAGCGACCCCGGATGCGGACTGCGCTGGCAACTCCTCGCGGCCATCGGCAAGGTGGAGTCCGGGCAGGCGCGCGGCGGCCAGGTGGACGCGGGCGGCACCACCCTGCGGCCGATCCTCGGTCCGGTGCTCGACGGCAACGGCTTCGCGAACATCGCGGACACCGACGGCGGCGCGTACGACGGCGACACGAGGTACGACCGGGCGGTCGGGCCGATGCAGTTCATCCCCTCCACGTGGGCGGCCTGGGGCCAGGACGCGGACGGCGACGGGCGCCGCAACCCGAACAACGTGCACGACGCGGCCCTCGCGGCCGCCCGCTACCTGTGCGCGGGCAGCAGGGACCTTCGGGTGGAGGCGGACCTGGACCGTGCAGTGCTGTCCTACAACCACTCCACGGAGTACCTGCGGACGGTGCGGTCCTGGTTCACGTACTACCTGAAGGGCACGCACGAGGTCCCGGACAGCGGCGGTACGACGGCACCCGCGCCCACGGTCCCGTCGCCGAAGCCCACCCCCAAGCCGGACCCGAAGCCGAGCCCGACGCCCACGCCGAGCCCGACGCCGACCCCGGACCCGAAGCCCTCGCCGACCCCGGACCCGAAGCCGACGCCCACGCCCACCCCGAAGCCGGACCCGACGCCCTCGCCGACCCCGGACCCGAAGCCGACACCGACTCCGGATCCGACGCCGACGCCGAGCCCGACGCCGACCCCGGACCCGAAGCCCTCACCGACGCCCACCCCGACCCCGGACCCGACGCCGACGCCGACGCCGACCCTCACCCCGAGCCCGACCGTGACCCCGTCGCCGCGGCCCACTCCGACCGCGACGGCCACCCGGACCGCGGCGCCCACGGTCACTCCGAAGCCCGCCCGCACGCCCGCGCCGTCGGGCACCCCGGGCGCGGGAACCGGCGGCCGCTGACCGGCCCCGCCGCACCGTCCGCCCGGGCGCCGGCCTGCCCGGGCGGGCCGCTCCGACGCGTCCGCCCGCGGGCCGCGAAGCCGTCGCCCTGACGGTTCTCATCTCGACCCCGCGTTGCTACGGTGCCCCATCTCTGACGCCTCATCAGATTTCGGAGCCCCGGCATGCGCGCATTCGTCGCCGCCGTCGTCGGCCTCGCGGCCGCGCTGGCCCTCGTGTTCGCCGTCACGGCGTTCGGGGTGCCCGAAGGCGAGACCTCACCCAAGCCCCTGCTCACCACTGCGCCCCCCGCGCCCGGAAAGTAGAGGAGGGCCGGCCGTGCGACGCAGAGCGAGCCTTGTCCTGCTGGCCGTTGCCGTGTTCTGCGCAGCCCTCGCGCCACTGCTGCGCTGGTACGCGTACCCGCGACTCGCCAAGATCCCGCCGAACCAGTACCAGGAGATGGTCCTGGAGGCGAAGGACGCGACCCTCCTCGACTACGCCGGCGGCATGCAGCCCAAGAAGGTCGACAAGGTCACGATCGTCCAGACCCTCAAGGGCAACGTGGAGGCGTCCAGGGAGATCGAGACCAGCGCCGGCAAGGACGTCGTCGTCTGGGACACGCTGTCCTACATCATCGGGCCCGACGGCAAGATGGTCTCCCAGATCCCCGAGCGCTACATCTTCGACGCCCACACCCAGGACCCCGTGCACGCCACGGGCGAGATGGTCGACGGCGACGCCGTCAAACGCGAGGGCATCGAGTTCAAGTGGCCCTTCTTCACCGAACCGCGCGACTACCTCTACTTCGACGCCCAGACCCGCACCTCCTCGCCGATCCACTACGTCGGACCGCGCCGCTTCAAGGGCATGGACGTCTACTACTTCGAGCAGACCGTCCCCTGGACCAAGGTCGCCATGCCGAAGAAGATGCCCATCGAGGGCATCGACCCGGCGACGATCGAGGCGGCCACCGGCACCACCCTCTGGTACACCGCCAAGGTGCGCTTCTGGGTCGACCCCGTCACCGGGGCGCCCGTCAACGCCGAACAGGACATCCAGCAGGAGATGCGCGGCGGCATCGCCTCCGGCGGTCCCGACGGCAGGCTCACCGCCTTCGCCGGGCACGTCACCATGCGCGAGGACTACTCCGACCACACCGTCGACCTGGTCAAGGCGAACCGAGCGAAGATCCTCGCGCTGCACACCTACGCCCCGGCCGGCCTGGCCGCCGGCGGCCTCGCGCTGCTCGCGCTGGCGCTGCGGCTGGAGGCCCGCGGCCGTCGCGTACCGGACGAGGGCGAAGGGATCAGTCCCGCCTGAGCCGGGCATTGGTGTGGCGGGTGGGTTCGGCGGTGGCCGGGTTCTCCGGCCACGGGTGCTTGGGGTAGCGGCCGCGCAGCTCCGCCCGGACGGCCCGGTAGCCGCCCTGCCAGAACGAGGCCAGGTCCGCGGTGACGGCCGCGGGCCGCCCGGCCGGCGACAGCAGGTGCACCAGCACCGGTACCCCCGCCACCCGCGGGGTCTCGGCCAGCCCGAACAACTCCTGGAGCTTCACCGCGAGCACCGGCTGTTCGGAGGAGTAGTCGACGCGGATCCGGGAGCCGCTGGGGACCTCGATCCGCTCGGGCGCCAGCTCGTCCAGCCGGACCGCCTCGCCGGTGGCCCACGGCAGCAGCCGGTTCAGGGCCTGGCCGGCGTCGATCCGGGCGAGGTCAGCACGCCGCCGGGCCCGGGACAGCTCCGGCTCCAGCCAGTCGTCGGCCCGCGCCAGCAGTACGGCGTCGTCCGCCACGTCGGGCCAGGCGCCGCCGAGCGTCCGGTGCAGGAATCCCAGGCGGGCCCGCAGCGCCCCCGCGTCCGGGGACCAGCGCAGGAGACCCAGCCCCTCGGTGCGGAGCCCGTCGAGCAGGGCGGCCCGTACGAGCGCCGGGTCCGGGGTGCGCAGGGGACGTACGGCCAGCTCGACCGCCCCGAGCCGCCGGGCCGCGCGGGCGACCACGTCCCCGGCCTCCCAGCGCACCTCCTCGACATCGGTCCGCAGGTGCGCGGCGGCGGCCAGGGCGGTGTCCTCGTCGATGACCGCGGCCAGCCGGATCCGTGCGGAGGCGGAGTGCGGGGGCCGGTCGGCGACGGCGACGGCCAGCCAGGGCGCGTTGCGCAGGCCCGAGCCGTCGCCGAGCTCGGCCCCGGTGCCGGAGGCCATGAGGAAGGCCCCCGCCCCCTTGGCCCGGGCGACCCGCTCGGGGAAGGCCAGCGCGGCGACGAGCCCGGCGGCGGCATCGTCGGGGCTCCGCCCGAGCGGGCTGCGGGGTTCGGCCCCGGCCCCGGTCTCCGGCGCGCTCCCCGCAGTCACGCGCCCGGGCCCGACCGCGGCCTCGGAAATGCTTCCCGAAGCCCCGGACCCGGTCTCCGGCCCGACCCCCACAGACCCGGACCCGGTCTCCGGCGCGCTCCCCGCAGGCAGGACCCCGGCCCCGGCCCCGGCCCCGGGTGCGGCGGTGCTCCCCGCAGGGGCAGCGGCACGGGTCAGACGGGCCGCCTCCGCACGCCAGCGCGCCGCATAGCCGTCGCCGGCCGCGCGGACCGAGCGCCAGGCCGCGGCCAGATCGTCCCCGTACTCGCGCGGCGGCTCCTCGCTCAGCAGCGCCACCACCTCCGCCGCGCGGCGGGCGCCGAGCGCGGCGCTGCCGTCCAGCAGGGCCCGCGCCAGCCGCGGGTGCACCCCGAGCCGCGCCATCCGCAGCCCCCGCGGGCTCGGCCGGCCGGCCCCGTCCACCGCCCCGACGGCCACGAGCACCTCCCGTGCCGCGGCCATCGCCCCGGCCGGCGGCGCGTCCAGCAGCGCCAGCCCGGCCGCGTCCGGGTCCCCCCAGCAGGCCGCCTGCAGGGCGAACTGCGCCAGGTCGGCGATGCGGATCTCCGGCGCCGGGAACGCCGGCAGCCGGCCGTCCTCCGCCTCCGTCCAGCAGCGGTACACCACACCCGGCGCCTCGCGCCCGGCCCGGCCCGCCCGCTGGCGCCCGGCCGCGCGGGAGGCCCGTACGGTCGCCAGCGCACCCAGCCCGCGGGCATGGTCCACCCGCGGCTCGCGGGCCAGCCCCGAATCGACCACCACCCGCACCCCGGGGACGGTCAGGCTCGACTCCGCGACCGCCGTCGCGAGGATCACCCGGCGGTGGTCCGAAGCCGTCAGTGCCGCGTCCTGCACGGCCGCCGGGGCCCGGCCGTGGACCTGGAGCACCTCCGCGTCCACACCGCCCAGCTGCCCCGCCACCCGGGCGATCTCGCCGACGCCGGGCAGGAAGCACAGCACGTCACCGGAACGTTCCGCCAGCGCCCGCCGCACCACCGAGGCCACGTGCGCGAGCTGCGCCGGATCCACCCGCATCCCGTGCGGGGGCCGCACCGGGCGGGCCGGGGGCGCCCAGACGGTCTCCACCGGGTACGAGACCCCCGCCGCCTCCACCACCGGCGCACCGCCGAGCACCCGGGCCCAGCCGGCGGAGTCCGTCGTCGCCGAAGCCGCCACGAGCCGCAGCTCCGGGCGCAGGGTCTCCCGTACATCGAGGAGGAACGCCGCGACCGTGTCGGCGTCCAGGTGCCGCTCGTGGCACTCGTCCAGGACGACCACGTCGACGCCGGACAGCTCCTGGTCGCGCTGGAGCCGCTGGAGCAGCACCCCGGTGGTCACCACCTCCACCACCGTGCCGGGCCCGGCCACCCGTTCGCCGCGGACCGTGAAGCCGACCGAACCGCCGGTCCGCTCGCCGAGCAGCCAGGCCATCCGGCGCGCCGCCGCCCGGGCGGCGATCCGCCGCGGCTCGGCCACGACCACCCGGCGCCGCGGGCCGCCGCCCACCAGGCCCGCGAGGACCAGCGGGACCAGCGTCGTCTTGCCGGTGCCGGGCGGCGCGCACAGCACCGCGGCGCCGTGCGCGTCGAGCGCGGAAACGAGCCGGGGCAGGGCCTCGCGGACGGGGAGGGCGTCGAGGGCGGCCTGGCGGATCAAGGGGTCAGGCCCTCTCGCAGACGAAGATCGCGGTGCCGGGGATCAGGTTGCCGCGCAGCGGGGACCAGCCACCCCACTCCTGGCCGTTCCACTCGGGCCACTCGGGCTCGACGAGGTCGAGCAGGCGGAAGCCGCCCGCGACCACGTCGCGGACCCGGTCGCCGACGGTGCGGTGGTGCTCGACGTACACGGCGCGCCCCTGCTCGTCCTGCTCGACGTACGGGGTCCGGTCGAAGTAGGAGGCGGAGACGGTCAGGCCCTCGGGACCGGGCTCGTCGGGGAAGGCCCAGCGGACGGGGTGGGTCACGGAGAAGACCCAGCGGCCGCCGGGGCGCAGGACGCGGTGCACCTCGCGCATGACGTTCACCGGGTCGGCGACGAAGGGGACGGCGCCGTAGGCGGAGCAGGCCAGGTCGAAGGAGCCGTCGCGGAAGGGGAGCCGGCCGGCGTCGGCCTCGACCAGCGGAATGCCGTCGCCGATGCGCAGGGCGTGCTGGAGCTGGCGGTGGGAGAGGTCCAGGGCCACGGGCCGGGCGCCCTGGGCGGCCAGCCAGCGGGAGCACTGGGCGGCGCCGGCGCCGATCTCCAGCACGTCCTTGTCCTTCAGGGAGGCGGCGGGGCCGAGGAGGGCCGCGTCCGCCTCGTCGAGGCCCTCGGGGCCCCAGACGAAGCGGTCGTCGCCGAGGAAGGCGCCGTGCTCGCTCTGGTACTCGTCGGCGTTGCGGTCCCACCAGCCCCGGCTCGCCCGGCTGCTCTCCGCTTCCCCGGCGTCACGGCGTGTGGCCTCGGCGTCGTCCGCGGAGCCCGGATCGGCCGGGTACGCGTCTTCGGGGGCGTCGTCCTCTTGGTTCATGGGGCCCGTCGTCGTAGTCTGCGAGTGTCTTGGGATGTGGCAGGAACCGCCATCAGGGCGCTCCTGCCCATGAATTGTGCCGGTTGTGCGGTGATCCGCCCGGGGTGTGGGCCTTCGCGCATTGACCCTGTCCGGCCGCCCCCGTATGCTACAAGTTGCGCTGCGAGCCTGTGCTCCTCAGACCTAGCAGGCTGCGCTTGCATCTGTTGATGTCCCCTCGGTTTTCGAGGCCTCCCCGCTTCTGCGGATCAGGGGCTTCCTTGGCTGTCCGGCTTCTTCGGCAGATGCCGATAAGGGCTCCCGGCGTAGCAGTACCTACGACTTTCTGTCCGTAACCGGAGCCCTTTCCCACATGACGAGCAGCACCGAGACCACCTCTACCACTCCGCAGGTAGCGGTCAACGACATCGGTAACGAGGAAGCCTTCCTCGCCGCGATCGACGAGACGATCAAGTACTTCAACGACGGCGACATCGTCGACGGCGTCATCGTGAAGGTCGACCGGGACGAGGTCCTGCTCGACATCGGTTACAAGACGGAAGGCGTGATCCCGAGCCGCGAGCTCTCGATCAAGCACGACGTCGACCCGAACGAGGTCGTCAAGGTCGGCGACGAGATCGAGGCCCTGGTTCTCCAGAAGGAGGACAAGGAAGGCCGTCTGATCCTGTCCAAGAAGCGCGCTCAGTACGAGCGTGCCTGGGGCACGATCGAGAAGATCAAGGAAGAAGACGGCATCGTCACCGGTACCGTCATCGAGGTCGTCAAGGGTGGTCTCATCCTCGACATCGGCCTCCGCGGCTTCCTCCCGGCCTCCCTGGTCGAGATGCGCCGTGTCCGCGACCTCCAGCCCTACGTGGGCAAGGAGCTCGAGGCGAAGATCATCGAGCTGGACAAGAACCGCAACAACGTGGTCCTGTCCCGCCGCGCCTGGCTGGAGCAGACCCAGTCCGAGGTCCGCCAGACGTTCCTCACCACCCTGCAGAAGGGTCAGGTCCGCTCCGGCGTCGTGTCCTCGATCGTCAACTTCGGTGCCTTCGTGGACCTGGGTGGCGTCGACGGTCTGGTCCACGTCTCCGAGCTGTCCTGGAAGCACATCGACCACCCGTCCGAGGTTGTCGAGGTCGGCCAGGAAGTCACCGTCGAGGTCCTCGACGTCGACATGGACCGCGAGCGTGTCTCCCTGTCGCTGAAGGCGACGCAGGAGGACCCGTGGCAGCAGTTCGCCCGTACGCACCAGATCGGTCAGGTCGTCCCGGGTAAGGTCACCAAGCTGGTTCCGTTCGGTGCGTTCGTCCGCGTGGACGAGGGCATCGAGGGTCTGGTCCACATCTCCGAGCTGGCCGAGCGCCACGTGGAGATCCCGGAGCAGGTCGTCCAGGTCAACGACGAGATCTTCGTCAAGGTCATCGACATCGACCTCGAGCGTCGCCGGATCTCGCTGTCCCTGAAGCAGGCCAACGAGTCCTTCGGTGCCGACCCGGCGTCGGTCGAGTTCGACCCGACCCTGTACGGCATGGCCGCGTCCTACGACGACCAGGGCAACTACATCTACCCCGAGGGCTTCGACCCCGAGACCAACGACTGGCTCGAGGGCTACGAGAAGCAGCGCGAGGCCTGGGAGACCCAGTACGCCGAGGCGCAGGCTCGCTTCGAGCAGCACCAGGCTCAGGTCATCAAGAGCCGCGAGGCCGACGAGGCCGCTGCTGCCGAGGGCGCTGCCGCCCCGGCCGCCGGTGGCAACGCCGGTGCGGGCATCTCGGGTGGTTCCTACTCCTCGGAGTCGGACGAGACCTCCGGCGCCCTGGCGTCGGACGAGGCCCTGGCCGCGCTCCGCGAGAAGCTGGCCGGCGGCCAGAGCTGATCGCAGCGCGCATCGCACTCCGGTGTGAGCAGAGCTGATCGAGTACGACGGTGAGGCCCGTCCCCTTCGGGGGGCGGGCCTCTCCGCGTTCCCGGCGGGATGCCGAAGCTGTCATCGATTGATCCATTGGTCCGTTGCGTTCCTGTGAATGCGGCCAACTGGGGAATGGTGCCGCCGCCTTGGACGTTCTTGGCAGGGAACGAGACGAGGAGGAGTGGTGGCGGTGCTTGATCCACAGGGCTTGTACGAATGGGATGCCAGGGGTCTGGCGGTGGCGGACCTGGCGGTCGCCCAGGACTCGGCCGGGCTGGTCATGCTGTACCACTTCGAGGGGTACATCGACGCGGGAGAGGCCGGTGAGCAGATCGTCGAGCGCCTCCTGGACACCCTCCCCCACCAGGTGGTCGCCCGCTTCGACGCGGACCGCCTCGTGGACTACCGGGCGCGGCGGCCGCTGCTGACCTTCCAGCGCGACCACTGGGCCGAGTTCGAGGAGCCGCGGCTGGAGGTCCGGCTGGTCCAGGACGCCACCGGAGCGCCCTTCCTGCTGCTGTCCGGCCCGGAGCCGGACGTGGAGTGGGAGCGCTTCGCCGTCGCCGTCCGGCAGATCGTCGAGCGCCTCGGGGTCCGGCTCTCGGTCAACTTCCACGGCATCCCGATGGGCGTCCCGCACACCCGGCCCGTCGGCATCACACCGCACGGCAACCGGACCGACCTCATGCCGGGCCACCGCAGCCCCTTCGACGAGGCCCAGGTGCCCGGCAGCGCGGAGTCCCTGGTGGAGTTCCGCCTGTCCCAGGCCGGGCACGACGTCCTCGGTGTCGCCGCGCACGTGCCGCACTACGTGGCGCGCTCCCCGTACCCGGACGCCGCGCTGACGGTGCTGGAGGCGATCACGGCGGCGACCGGCCTGGTGCTGCCGGCCGTGGCGCACGCGCTGCGGACCGAGGCGCACCGCACGCAGACGGAGATCGACCGGCAGATCCGCGAGGGCGACGAGGAGCTGGTCAGCCTCGTGCAGGGGCTGGAGCACCAGTACGACGCGGCCGCCGGTGCCGAGACCCGGGGCAACATGATCGCCGAGCCGGCAGAGCTCCCGTCGGCGGACGAGATCGGCCGCGAGTTCGAGCGCTTCCTGGCGGAGCGGGAGGGCGAGGGCTGACCCCCGTCCCCCGGGCCCGGCCCCGCACGGGTGTACGTACACCCCCTAAGCTGCGGGGCATGCTGAAAGTGGGCCTGACGGGCGGAATCGGTGCCGGCAAGAGCGAGGTCTCGCGACTGCTGGCGGGGTACGGAGCGATCGTCGTCGACGCCGATCGGATCGCACGGGAGGTCGTCGAACCCGGTACGCCGGGCCTCGCGGCCGTCGTGGCGGCCTTCGGGGAAGAGGTGCTGACCCCCGAGGGCACGCTGGACCGGCCGAAACTGGGCTCGATCGTCTTCGCCGACCAGGACAAGCTCCGGACCCTCAACGAGATCGTGCACCCACTGGTCGGCGCCCGGTCCGCCGAGCTGGAGGCCGCCGCGGGCCCCGACGCCATCGTCGTGCACGACGTACCGCTGCTCACCGAGAACGGCCTCGCCCCCCTCTACGACCTGGTGGTCGTGGTGGACGCGGCGCCGTCCACGCAGCTCGCCCGGCTGACCGCGCTGCGCGCCATGGCCGAGGAGGAGGCCCGGGCCCGGATGGCCGCGCAGGCCACGCGTGAGCAGCGGCTGGCGGTGGCCACCCTCGTGATCGACAACGACGGGCCGCTGGAGGCGCTGGAGCCGCAGGTACGCACGGTGTGGGAAGAGCTCACCGCGCGGGCGGCGGGCGGCGGCACCGCCTGACGTGTGCATGGAATAGCGGGTGGGGCGGGGGCGTTGAAGGCGCCGGTAGAGGGAAGGATCCATACCGTGTCCGAGACCGCACGCCCCACGCCGTCCAGCCCGGAAACCCACGTCATCGACTTCCGGGCGGCCGAGCAGCTGCTCGCCGCACGCGACCCGCGCGGTGCGGTCAAGCTGCTCGACTCGGTCGTGGCCGCCCATCCGGAGAACACCGCGGCCCGGCTGCTGCGCGCCCGGGCCTTCTTCGCCGCCGCGCAACTGCGGCCTGCGGAGCTGGAGTTCGAGCTGGTGCTGGAGCGGGAGCCGGACAACGCCTTCGCCCACTTCGCGCTGGCCCGCACGCACGAGCGCGCGGGACGGCCCGAGCAGGCCCGCAAGCACTTCCGGCTGGCCGCGGCCCTCGACCCGCAGCCGGAGTACCTGGCTGCGGCCCGCTTCGAGGACCAGGCCTGACCGCTCCGCGGCGTCCGTCCGCGCGGTCGTTCCAGGTCTGTTCTCCGTGGCGCTCGGCCGCCTGCCGCTCACCGGCTGTCGGGCGGCTCGTACGGGGGGATGTCCCGGCCGGGCTGGTAGTGCGGGCCCTGGCGGATGTGGCGCACGATCATGAACAGGTCCACGCACACCACGACCGCCAGCGCACCGCACGCGGCCGCCCATCCGGCACGGCCCGCCAGCGAGAAGGCGGCCGTCCCGGCGGCGGCCCAGACCAGCCCCCACACGCCCAGCCAGAACCGCAGCCGCAGCGGACTGCGTGCTGTCACCGGCTCGTTCCCGGAACGCATGGCCATCGCCTCTCGCTGTCCATGGTCCCACTCGGCCGGGCGCCCGGGCCCGGGCCCGCGGTCACGGGTGGAGCTTGTTCACGGCCTTCGTCGTCGTCTTCTTGAAGGCGACGACCGGGGCCTGGGACAGGTCGCCCATCTGTCCCCACTTCACGACGGTCACGGTGGAGCCGTCGCGCCCGATCCCGTACAGGTGCACGCCCGGCTCCGACTCCGGGACCGAGGTGTGGACCCCGTAGACGTGCGCACCCTCCTCGACGGGGAGGGTGCCGTAGTCCTGCCAGGAGGCCGTGCCGCCCGGGGTCGTGCGCAGCCAGTCGGCGGCGCAGGCGGCGACCCTGCGCTCCAGCGTGCCGACGAGCTTGGCGGCCGCGGCGGGCGAGGCGGACCGTACGGAGACCTGCACGGCGCCCGTGTCGAACTCGGTGCCGAACGTGCGGTGCCAGCTGCCCCCTGCCGGGAGCGCGCCGTCCAGGCAGAACGGCGCCGTCTCGGGCAGCCCCGCGGTGATCTCGCCGGCGTACCAGGCGGACGCCGGGTGCGGCGGCAGGTCGGTGCCGTTCAGGAAGCCGGGCGCGGTGGCGGCCGCGGCGGAGGTCGAGGCGGTCAGGGCGAGGGTGGCGGCCGCCGCGACCAGCGCGGTCGCGAGCGTGGCGGCGGTGTCGGTACGTCGGAACATGTCGGTTCTCCCCGTGGATGCATCGGTGTGCCTGACGAGACTGTTCCCCGGCCGGGGGCGGGGGGCCACGCTTCGGGGCGAAATCGGGACACTGGAACGCCCGTACACGCTGTCACCTGGGGGAACACCTCAGGCGTGGAACGGAGCCACGGGACGGGGGACGGGGGACACCGTGAGTGAGGACGAGGATTTCGCGCGGCTGATGCGGGAGCTGAAGGAACGCGGCGGGCTGAGTTACGGCGCGCTGGCGCGCAGACTGCACACGAGTACGTCGACACTGCACCGCTACTGCAGCGGGGACGCGCTGCCCGTCGAGTTCGCCGTGGTGGACCGCTTCGCGCGGGCCTGCGGGGCCTCGGCGGCGGAGGCGGTGGACCTGCACCGCGCGTGGCTGCTGGCGGACGCCCGGCGGCGCGCGGGGGCGGCCGCGCCCCGGCCCGCACCGCTGCCGGCGCAGGAGCCGGTGCCGTCGGCCGCGCCGGTGCCGCTGCCGGTGCCGGCTGTCGCGGTGGAGCCGGAGCCCGCTGTCGCGGTGGGGCCCGTGGTGGTGGGTCCGGCCGCGGTGGGGCCCGTGGTGGTGGGTTCGGTCGCGGCGGCAGGGCCGGAGGCCCGCCCGTCCTGGTACCGGCGCAGGGCGGCCGTGGTCGCCGCCGCCGGGCTGGCGGCGGGGGCGGTGGCCGTCGCACTGCTGGCGGTGACCGGGCCGGACCCGGGCGCGCCCTCCGCCGGTCCGGGGGCCGGGGGCGGGGCCGGCACGCGGGGGCCTTCGGGATCCGCCTCCGCCGGGCAGACCCCGCCGGAGGCGGGAGCGGCTCCACCGGAGTCGGCGACGGGTCCCGCGACGGGTCCGCCATCGGCACCGGAGGGGGGACCGGCCACCGCGCCGGCTCCGTCCTCCGCCCCGCCGCCCGTCCCGGCCCCCGGCCGGGCACCGGCGGCGCCCCTGAAGGCAGCGGTGCGGTCGCACGTGTGGGCCGCGGGCTGCGATCACGCGTACCTGACCGAGCGGGGTCCCGGATCGGTGGCCCCGCCGCCCGTGGAGGCGGACGCGCCCGCCTGGGCGTCGGCGCAGCGCGCCGTGCACGCGGGGTCCCAGATCGTCGAGGTCACGCTGCACGGCACGGGTGGGGGAGCGGTCGTCCTGGAGGGCCTTGAGGTGCGGGTGGGCGCCCGCCGTACGCCGCCCGCCTGGAACGTCTACCAGATGTCCCAGGGCTGCGGCGGAGGTCTCACCCCGGCCGCCTTCGCCGTCAACCTGGACGCGCCGCGCCCGCTGGCCCGTCCCGTCGCCGGGAACGACGCGGGGGGCCGGCAGCCCGCCCCGGCCTTCCCGATGCGGGTCTCGGCGGCCGAGCCGGTCGTCCTGCGGGTGGAGGCCGCCACCACGGGCTGCGACTGCGACTGGTCCCTCGACCTGCGGTGGACCTCGCCGGCCGGCGCGGGCACCCTGCGCATCGACGACGGGGGACGCCCGCTGCGCACGAGCGCCGCCACCGGGCGGCCGGTCTACGGGTACGCGCCGGAGCAGGGCCGCTGGGCCCGCTGAAACAGCAGGTCAGGGGCATTGTCGGTGGGCGCACCTAAACTCGTGGCGAAGGGACCGGCAGGTCCGCCGAGGACTGTGAGCACTTCGTGAGGCAGAGGGAGGGGGCACCATGCCGGCGCAGCCGGAGACGACGACGCAGACGCCTGCGCAGGCGCCGCGGTGGTCGCGGCCACCGGCCCTGCAGCAGTCGCAGTCGCAGCAGCCGACGCCGCAGGCGTCCGCGCTGCTGCGTCACGCCGCCGTCTTCCTGCCCGCCGCCGTTCCCCGGGAGGGCCGGGTCGCCTTCTGGTCGCCCGCCGGGGACCCGCTGCCCGAGGCCGGCACACCGGGCCCGCTCACCGTCGTCCGTCCGCACGGCACCGGGGTCCGCAGCCGGACCGTGCCCGCGGTGACCTTCTCCGTCGCCGCCGCCCTGCCCCTGCTCGTACGGGCCCCGCGCAGCCCCGCCGCGCATCCCGCCACCCGGGCCTGGGGCACCGCCGCCACACAGGCCCTCACCCTGGCCGCGCGCGGCAGGCTGCTCCCCGGGCTCACCCCCGAGGGCGTCGACGCCTGGCGGGCCGGCCCGCTCGACGCCGCCGACATCGCCCATCTGCGTGCGATCGCCGCCGCCCTGCCCCACGAGGGGCATGCGACGCCCCTCACCGGGCGTCGCCCGCTCCGGCTGCCCGAACCGGAGGCACTGGTCCGCGCCTTCCTCGACGCCGTCGCCGACAGCCTGCCCCGCACCCCTGCGGCGGCCGTCGCCGCCGGACGGCCGTTCGCCGCCCGGGAACCGCAGCCGGTCCCCGGGATACGGGAGTGGGCCGCGCAGGTCGCGGCCGGGGCCGACGCCGGAGTCGGGCTCTCGCTCCGGCTCGACCTGTCCTCCTTCCGCCTCTTCGACGAGGCCGAGGGGGAGGAGACCCGGCGCGCCGGCGCCGCCGTCGTCCAGGTGCACAGCCTCGCCGACCCGACGCTGGTCACCGATGCCGGGCAGTTGTGGGCCGGCACGGCCGGGGCCGGCTTCGGGCCCCGCGCCCGGATCGACGCCGTGCTCGCGCTGCGCCGGGCCGCGCGGGTCTGGCCGCCCCTGCTGCGCCTGCTGGACCAGCCCGTGCCCGACGCCCTGGCGCTGTCCGACCCCGAGCTGGAGGACCTGCTGGGGGTGACCGCGACCCGGCTGGCGGCCGCCGGAGTCGTGGTCCACTGGCCGCGCGACCTGGCCCGTACGCTGTCCGCGACCGCCGTCGTACGGTCCACCGCGCCCGGGTCCGCCATCGACGGGACCGCCTTCTTCGACGCGGAACACCTCTTCGCCTTCTCCTGGGAGCTGGCCCTCGGCGGCGACCGGCTCACCCCCGGCGAGATGGACGCCCTGGCGCAGGCCCACCGGCCCGTCGTGCGGCTGCGCGACCAATGGGTACGGGTCGACCCGGAGCTGGTGCGCAAGGCGCGCAAGCGCGAGCTGGGTCTGCTCGACCCGGTCGACGCGCTGGCCACCGCCCTGTCGGGCACGGCCGAGGTCGACGGCCAGCAGGTCGAGGCGGTGCCCGTGGGGGCGCTCGCCGCCTTGCGGGAACGGCTGACGGCGCAACTCGCCCCGCTCCCGCAGCCCGCCGCGCTCAGGGCCACCCTGCGCGACTACCAGGCGCGCGGCCTGGCCTGGCTGGACCTGATGACCTCCCTCGGTCTCGGCGGCTGCCTCGCCGACGACATGGGCCTGGGCAAGACCGTCACCCTGATCGCGCTGCACCTGCACCGGGACCGCCGCGAGCCCACGCTCGTGGTGTGCCCCGCCTCCCTCCTGGGCAACTGGCAGCGGGAGATCGAGAAGTTCGCGCCGGGCACCCCCGTGCGCCGCTTCCACGGCGGCGGCCGCAGCACCGAGGACCTGACGTCCTGCACGGGCGGGTTCGTTCTCACCACCTACGGGACGATGCGCGCCAGCGCCGCCCTGCTCGCCGAACAGCGTTGGGGCATGGTCGTCGCCGACGAGGCGCAGCACGTCAAGAACCCCCACTCGGCGACCGCGAAGGCGCTGCGCACGATCCCGGCGCCGGCCCGGGTGGCGCTGACCGGCACTCCGGTGGAGAACAACCTCTCCGAGCTGTGGGCGCTGCTGGACTGGACCACGCCGGGGCTGCTGGGTCCGCTGACCGCCTTCCGGGCCCGGCACGCCCGCCCGGTGGAGCACCAGCAGGAGGAGGACGGCGGCAACGAGGCGGCGGTCGCCCGGCTGTCGGCGCTGGTCCGGCCGTTCCTGCTGCGGCGCAAGAAGTCCGACCCGGGTATCGCGCCCGAGCTGCCGCCGAAGACGGAGACCGACCACCCGGTGTCGCTCACGCGGGAGCAGGTCTCCCTGTACCGGGCCGCGGTGGACGAGGCGATGGCCGTGATCGAGTCCAGCGAGGGCATCGAACGCCGCGGCATGATCATGAAGCTGCTGGCGTCGCTCAAGCAGATCTGCAACCACCCCGCGCAGTACCTGAAGGAGGAGCAGCCCCGGCTCCCGCACCGCTCGGGCAAGCTCGCCCTGCTGGACGAGCTGCTGGACACGATCGTCGCCGAGGGCGGTTCGGTGCTGGTCTTCACGCAGTACGTGACGATGGCCCGGCTCATCGAGCAGCACCTGGCGGCCCGCGGGATCGCCGCGCAGCTCCTGCACGGCGGCACCCCGGTCGCGCGCCGCGAGGAGCTCGTGGACCGCTTCCAGGCGGGCGAGGTCCCGGTCTTCCTGCTGTCCCTCAAGGCCGCCGGCACCGGCCTCAACCTGACCCGCGCCGGCCACGTCGTCCACTTCGACCGCTGGTGGAACCCGGCCGTCGAGGAACAGGCCACCGACCGCGCCTACCGGATCGGCCAGACCCAGCCCGTACAGGTCCACCGGATCATCGCCGAAGGCACCGTCGAGGACCGCATCGCCGAGATGCTGGAGGCGAAGCGGGCCCTGGCCGACGCCGTCCTCGGCTCAGGGGAGGCGGCGCTGACCGAGCTGACCGACCGCGAGCTCGCCGACCTCGTCTCCCTGCGGAGGCCCGCATGATCACCGCACGGGACGGCCGCCGCCGCACCTTCGAGACCGTGCCCGCCGGGGTGGAGGCGGTGAGCTGGTGGGGCCGGGCCTGGGTGGCCGCCTTGGAGGAGGTCTCCCGTGACCCGGCCCGTCTGGCCCGGGGCCGCGGGTATGCCGCCGGCGGGCACGTCGACGCGGTGACCGTCACGCCCGGCCGGATCGTCGCGTACGTCCGGGGCAGCAGGCCCCGCCCGTACCGCACCGAGCTGGTCCTGCCGGCCTTCGCGGACGCGGAGTGGAGCGGGCTGCTGGAAGAGGTCGCGGCCGACCCGGCGGCGCTCGGCGCCCTCCTGGAGCGAGAGGTTCCGCAGTCGCTGGCGGGGACCGTCCTGCCCGGGGCGGGCGAGCTCGTCCCGCACTGCTCCTGCCCGGACGTCGGGCGCCCGCCGTGCAAGCACGCCGCCGCCCTCTGCTACCGGGCGGCCCGCCTCCTCGACGAGGACCCCTTCGTCCTGCTGCTCCTGCGCGGCCGCGGCGAGCGGGAGCTCCTCGACGACCTGACCCGCCGCAACGCCGCCCACGCGATCCGCGAACAGCCCGATGCGGCACCGGACTTCCCCGGCGTACCGGCCCGGGAGGCGCTCGCCCGGACCGTGCTGCCGCCGCTGCCCGCGCCGCTCGCCGCGCCCGCGGCGGCTGGCCTCCCGCCCGCCTACCCGGCCGACCCGGCGGCCCCGGACCCGCTGGCCCTCGACCAGCTCGCCTCCGACGCGGCCGCCCGCGCCCTCGCGCTGCTCACCACCGGCGAGGACCCGATCGCCGGGCTCACCCTCTGGCAGGACGCCGTCCGGCTGGCCTCCGCGGACCCCACGGCGGGCCTGACGGGTGCTGCCCGCGCCCTCTACCGGGACCTGGCCCGCGCCACCGGGCATACCACCACCGACCTCGCGCGGGCCGCGGCGGCCTGGCGCCAGGGCGGCCGTCCCGCCCTGGCCGCGCTCGAAGAGGCCTGGGACCCGCCGGCCGGACCCTTCGACCGGGCCCGCCCGGCGCTCCTCGCCGCGTCGCAGGGGGTCTTCCGCCCCGACCGCAACCGCCTGACGGCCCACACCCGCCAGCTCCGGCTCGGCCGTGACGCCCTCTGGTACGCCTACGAGTCCCGGCCGGACGATGACGACTGGTGGCCCACGGGCCGCCCCGCCGCGGACCCGGTCAGCGCCCTGCTGGGCTGAGGCCCTCCGCCCAGCGGGTCAGGGCCGTGAAGTCGCGGTCCCGCAGGCCGTGGCGCGGGTGGACGCGCAGCAGGAGGGCCGGGGCAGGATGGTGGGCGGCGACCCACGCCCGGTCCCGCGGGGTGATCATGTCGTCGACCCAGGCGAAGGGGCGGCCGGCCGCCCAGTCCCTCAGGTGCCGGGTCTTCCAGGAGAGGCCGTCGGGGTCCTCTGCGAACAGTTCGGGCCATTCGACGACGGACAGGTCACCGGGGAGCCCGATGTGCGGGGAGATCAGGGTGTTGGCCTGGTGCGTCCACGCGGTGGCCCAGGTGAGCTCGAAGGGCAGGGCCAGCAGCCGGGCGCCGTGGGACGGATGGAGGCGGACCCGCGCACCGCGCCGTGCCCTGCGGGATTCGGGGTCGCGGTAGGAGAGCCAGACCTCCGGCCACATGCGGTGGCTCTTGTACCCGCGCAGTCCGGCGAAGGGGGCGCGGAAGGGGTTGAGGGGGCCGTCCACGTCGAGGAGGAGCAGTGGGCGATCAGTCATGAAGTACCCAGTACCCAGTACACGATTGAGTGAAATGCCTACCGCTTCTATAACCCGTATGGGTTTGCAGGCGTTGTCTCCGGTGCGGGGCAAGGCCCCGAAATCCACCGGAAGGCAGGGAAAGTGATGCGTAACAGTCGTCGAAGCGGCTTGATCGCGGCGGTCGTTGCGGGCGGCGGTCTGGCCGTGGCGGGTGTGGGCGGATTCGCCCACGCCGACGCGGACGCGGACGGCAGGGCCGAGCGCTCGCCGGGTCTGCTGTCCGGGAACCTGGTCCAGCTGCCCGTGAAGCTGCCGGTGAACGCCTGCGGGAACACCGTGAACGTGGTCGGCTTGCTGAATCCCGCGGCCGGCAACCGCTGTGCGAACCAGTCCGGGGGCGGCGGCCATGCCGAGCAGGGCGGCGGGAACGGCGGGGGAGCAGCGGCAGAGGGGCGCGGAAAGGATTCCCCGGGCGTATTGTCAGGCAATGGGATCCAGCTGCCCGTCGACCTCCCGCTGAACGTCAGCGGCAACTCCGTCAACGTGGTCGGCATCGGGAACCCCGCGCACGGCAACACGTCCGTCAACGGCGAGAAGCCCACGCCCGGCAAGCCCGTCCAGCCGCCCGTGGAGAAGCCGGTCACCCCGGCCGAGCCGGTGACCCCCGTCACCCCCGTCACGCCGGTCGTCCCGGTCACCGAGGTCCAGCCGCCGCGGCACAGTGACGCGCTCGCCCACACCGGCGCCGACGGCGTCGGCTACCTGGTGCCCGCCGGCGGCGCCCTGCTGCTCGGAGGCGCCCTGCTCTACCGCCGCTTCCGCCTCAACTAGCCTCCCGCCGCGGCACGGTGCGCCATCCGTCCAGGATGGCGTCGATCCGCGCGGCCAGCCGGGCGCGGGCCGCGAAGCGGGGGACGCCCGCCATCAGCAGGGCGTCGTACTCGGTGTCGGTGTGCCGTACGGCCGCCCGCACCGCCACCGAGACCGCCGCCTCGTCCAGGGCCCGCCCGGCCGCGGTGCGGCCCACCCGGCCGCTGCCGCGCTGCGAGGCATGGGCGGCGATCGCCACGGCCCGGTCGGCCGGGCAGCCGGGGAACAGCCGCACTATCTCGGCGGCGAACGCCGCCGTGAAGCGGACGTCCTGCGCCGCGCGACGCAGCCGGTCGCGCTCCCGGCGGCGCGCCCGCGCCTCGGAGTCCGCCAGGCAGGCGCGTTCCGCGTCGGCCAGTGCCGCCTCCTCGACGAGGAGCCCGAGGCGTTCGTACCGACGGCGCCGCTTGTGGAAGCGCACCACGACCGCGCAGAGCGCACTCGCCTCACGCGAACGGCGGGTCAGCGCGGCGTCCCCGCGCGGCAGGTAGACGAGGTGCCCCAGATCCGCGCAGTCCAGACACCGGGGCACACCGGCCTCGCGCACCAGATGCCGGAGGGGCCCCTGCCGGCACTCCGCGCAGTGGATCTGCTTAAGCGACTCGAACACGACCAGGCTCATACAGGTGTGATACCGCCGTCCGGTCCTCATATCACCTGGTGGGGAAGGGAGGTTGAGCTTTCACCGACTCTTCCGGATTCGGCCTGATCACTCCTACGGTGGGCCGGGGACCAGGGACCACGGGGGTCGGTCCACGGAGGAGGAGCACATGGGCGCACGGCGGACGACCACGGCGCGACCGCCGGTGACCGGCTTCGGCATGGGCACCGGCAGGGCATGCGTGACCATGATCCCCGCAGGCCGGGAGATCGTCATCCCGCCCGGCGGCTGCACCGGCTGGCACTACCACCGGGTGCGGCTCGAAGCCGTCGTCCTGGCGGGCACCCTGACCCGGGTCCTGCACGACCTCACCGTCGAGGTGCACCGGCCCGGGACCGCCTTCGTGGAACCCGCGGGCATCGGACACATACACCTGGGCCACAACCTGGGCACCGAACCGGTCGTCCTCCACGTGACCCCCCGGCTGCCCGAGGGGACCCCCTTCTCCATACCCACGCCGGCCCCGGCCGGCGCCACCCCGGCGGTCTGCCTCCGCCACACCCACTGAGCCGCCCCCCCGGGTCGTCCGGCCGCGCTCACACCAGTCGGCGTATCTCCCCGCGGACCCGGTAGAAGCCCCCGGAGGCCGCGTGCAGGCCGTCGACCACGTACCGGGCGCCGACCTCCCTGATCCCCCGCGGGAACTGCACGTTCCAGGAGGGCTCGAAGCCGCCCGACACCACCTGCACCCGCATCCGGCCGCCCTGCTGGACGCACTCCACCACCACGGCGCCCGCCGGTTCCGAGGCCACCGCGGCCATCGAGACCGTCGCCACCGCCGAGGCCGAGGCGGCCGGGGTGAACACCGGCAGCGCGGCCGCCGACTTCACGTCCATCGGTGCCGGCACCGAACCCTGCTGGGCCGCCGCGATCGCCTGCTCGCTCGCGTCCACGCAGACCAGGGAGCCGTCCGTGGTCACCAGATACAGCCGACCGTCCAGGTACTGCATCGACAGCGCCGAGCCGCCGCCGGTCCCCAGCTTCCACAGCCGGTTCCCGTCCGCGTCGAAGCAGTAGACCGAGGAGGAGGAGTCGCCCGCGAAGACATGGCGGCCGTCCGGCGAGGTCGCGCACGAATACACCGCCGCGTCGCACCGGTAGGTGGCCTCCGTCGCCCCCGAGGCCTTCGACAGCCGCTGCACGGTGTTGCGGACCGTACCCGCGTACACCGAGTGCTCCTCCTGCCAGCCGAACAGGACCCCGCCCGGGGTGGCGCTGTGCCACAACTGCCCGGTGCCGTCCGATGCGTAGGCCGTCACACCGGCGCTGTGCCCGTGGTAGACCGCCCGCTCGTCGGCCCGCACCATCCACGCGCCGGACCCGGAGGACTTCCGCGACCACTGGTGCTCGTCCTCGTGGTCGATGACGGTCAGGCCGCCGTTCGCATCGGAGACGTTCAGCACGCCCTCGTGGATGTCCAGCCAGTAGATGTCCACGTCCGCCGCGATGCCGTAGGCACCGAAGGGCACCTTCGACGACAGGTCGTACACGGTGCCGTCGTCGCAGCCCGCGTATATCCAGAACTCGTCCGCCACCAGGCACTTCACCCCGTCCGGCAGCGAATAGCGGGCCAGCACCTCACCGCCGTGGCTCAGCGTGTAGACGTCGCCGGCCTGGTTGCCCACCCAGCAGCGGTCCTCGTCGACGTGGATCCCGAAGGCCGCGGAACCGGTGCGGAAGCGCCACAGCACCGGGGCGACGGCACGCGCCGTCGACGGCGCCGACGTCACCTGGCGGCGCGTCACCGCCCGGGCGGCGCGCTGCCCCTGCACGGCCGGGGCGTACCCCTTGCGGACCTTCTCCCCGATCTTCTTGGCGGCGGCGGCCCGGGCCTTCTCGGCCGTCGGGAACGAGGAGCTCTGCAACTGGCCGGGCGCACCGATCCGTCCGTAGCGCACGGAGACGGCCGTGCCGTCCACGGTCACCTCGTAGAACTTGTGCGCCCCGCCGCCGTCCTGCGACAGCTCCAGATACGTCGTCTCCCGAGCCATGAAGACCCCTCCCCGAAAACCGGTCCACCGGCGCCGTTTCCGCGGTGATCCCTCCTGAGAAAAAGTACGGGCGACCACTGACAATGGGCCGGTGCAGTGGGAAGCGATCACATGGCAGCGGATGGCCGAGCGGCTCGCCGGTCACCTCGACGACCCGGACAACGCCCCCGGCCCCGGCGCCTGGCAGCGCGTGGGCATCGACGGAGCGCCCGCGGCGGACACCGGCGCCCTCGCCGGACTGCTCGCGGAGGAACTGCGGCTGCGCGGACGCGCGGTGCTGGTGGTGCCGACCGGCGGCTTCCTGCGGCCGGCATCCCTCCGCTTCGAGTTCGGCCGCCGGGACGTGGACGCGTACCTGGACGGCTGGTACGACACGGCCGCGCTCTGGCGGGAGGTGTTCGGGCCGACCGATCCCGGCGGGACCGGGCGAGTGCTGCCGGACCTGTGGGACCCGGCGACCGACCGGGCGACCCGCAGCCCCTACGTCGAACTCCCGGCCGGTGGTGTGCTGCTGGTGCACGGGCCGCTGCTGCTGGGGCGGTGGTTCCCCTTCGACCTGAGCGTCCACGTCCGGCTCTCGCCGGGGGCGCTCGCGCGGCGGACCGAGGAGTCCGAGCGGTGGACGGGGGCGGCGTTCGCCCGGTACGAAGCGGAGGCGGATCCGGCTGCCGCCGCCGACGCGGTGGTGCGGGCCGATGATCCCAGGCATCCCGCCTGGACCGGGATCCGGGAGCGGTGACCCCGCGGGTCGGTGCTGAACGCTGCCGCTGCGCGGCGCCTCCCCGCTCCTCCGTTTCCCGTGCGCCGCCCGGACCCGCGCCCCGACCGCCGGCGAGGCCGGGTTTCACCCACCGGGCACAACACCGCGCTCCTCGCCCGCGCCCCGACCGCCGGCGAGGCCGGGGTGGGCGGGCGGTAGCCTCGACCCGTGATGCACGGCGCCGGACGCCGTGGGCTTGACCGGCAAGGCCCGAGAGAGGCGGCCCAGGATCCGCACATGACCCCGTACTCCCTGGCCTTCTACCTCGGCGCCGTCATGACCGGCACGGTCCTCGGCCTGCGCCCCGACGACTCTCCCGAACGCGTGGCGGAGGTCCTGGGGACGGATTACGGGGAGAACGGCGGCCGCAACACCCTCTGGCGGGACTACGGCCTGGTCGAGTTCCACTGGCACCGGGGCCGCGCCGCCGACCCGTGGTCGGGCCACCACGTCAGCCTCCAGGTGCACCGCCTCGCCCACCGTGACCGCGCCCTCACCGGCGGCGCACTGCGCGCCCGGTACGGCCGGTTCGCGCCCCGGCTCCGCTCCGACAAGCTGCACCGGCTGCTGGAGCGCCGCGGCGCCCCTCTCGTGCCCCTCCCCGAAGTCCCGCCGCACGCGCCGTACTTCCGCAGGTACGAGCACCCCGTTTCCCGGGCGGCGGTCACGGTCGTCAGCACGTACGGCGAGCACAGCACCCCGCGGAACCTGCGGCCCGGCGACGTGTACGCCATCCACGTCCCGGCGACGGACACCGCACCCGGGGCCAGGAAGGCCTAGGGCGGATCGTGCCGGGCCCGCGGGCACCGACCCATGCGGGCTCGTCCGACAGGATCCGAAGGATGCGCCTCAGGGGCGGCCGCCCGGGTGGGCTATGGCCAGGGCCGCCGCTCGGCAGCCCGTGCGGGCCGACTCCGTCGGGTCCGCTCCCTCCAGGCGGGCCGCCAGGAAGGCGCCCGTGAAGGCGTCGCCGGCGCCCGTGGAGTCCACCACCGCCTCGGACGGCTCCGCGGCCGCCACCTCGGCCGTGATCCGGCCCCGCTCGGCCACCAGCGCCCCCGCCGGGCCACGGGTCACCACGACCAGCGGGACCCGCCGACTCAGCTCCGTCGCCGCCCGGGCCGCCCCGGCCCGCTCCGGCAGCCCGGCCAGCAGCCGCGCCTCGTCCTCGTTCGGCAGCAGCACCCCCACCCCCGCCACGGCGTCCAGGAAGCGCTGCGGGCCCAGAGCCGCCAGGAACCCCGCCGACGCGGGGTCCACGCTCACCGGCACGCCCCGCGTCCGAGCCGCCCGCAGCGCCACCATGGCCAGCTCCCGGCTGCTGTCCGCGAAGAACAGATAACCGGACAGGTGGAGGTGCGCCGCCCCGTCCAGCAGGGACGGAACCCAGTCGGCCGGGCACAGCCGCAGCGAAGCCCCGCTGTCGGTGAGGAAGGTCCGCTCCGCGTCCTTGCCGACGAGGGCCACCACCGTCCCCGTCGGCTCCTCCGGGTCGACGACCAGCCGGGGCCGCACCCCGGCGTCCACCAGGGCCCGTTCGTGCCACCGCGCCGATTCCGTGCCCACCCGCGCGAGGAGGCGTACCTCGGCGCTCCCCGTACGGGCGGCCCAGCACGCCGCGTTGGCCCCCGCCCCGCCCGGCAGGGTCCGGATGCGGGCCGTGGTGTCGGTGGCCGGGGCCAGCGGCTGCGGATGCATGGCCACCACGTCCGTCACCACGTCCCCGACCACGAGCAGCGCCCCCGCCGCGGTCATGCCCGCGCCGCCCAGGCCCCGGCGATCCGGGCGCCGAGCCGTACGTTGCCCCGCACCGCCGCCAGGTTCGCCTCCAGCGAGGCCCCCGCCGTCGCCCGTACCAGGAACCCCAGCAGGAACGGGGTCACGGCCTGCCCCGTGATCCCCTGCTCGCGGCATGCGGCGAGGGCTTCGGCCAGGACCCGGTCGTGCAGCTCCGGGTCCAGCTGCTGCCCGGCCGCCACCGGATTGGCCACGAGCAGCGCCGACTGCTGACCACCGAGCGCGTCCTGAGCGGCCATCACCGCTACGACCTCCTCGGGCCGGTGCACGGTCCAGTCCACCGGCTCGCCGGAATCGGCCAGGTAGAACCCGGGGAACCGGTCCGTGCCGAACCCGAGGACCCCCACCCCCAGCGTCTCCAGCCGCTGCAGCGTGGCCGGTACGTCCAGGATGGACTTCACCCCCGCGCACACCACCGTGATCCGGGTCCGCGCCAGCAGGGAGAGGTCCGCCGACTCGTCCTGCGTCTGCGCCCATTCGCGGTGGACGCCGCCCAGACCGCCCGTCGCGAAGACGCGCAGGCCCGCCCGGGCCGCGAGGAAGGCCGTCGCGGACACCGTCGTCGCGCCGGTCGCGCCCGTCGCCAGTGCGGGCGCCAGATCGCGGTGGCCGAGCTTGCGCACGCCGTCACCGGCGGCGATCCGCTCCAGCTGGGTCTTGTCCAGGCCCGCGCGGGCCACGCCGTCCACGACCGCGACCGTTGCCGGAACCGCGCCCTCCGAGCGGACCAGTTCCTCGAGTTCGAGGCCCACCTCCAGGTTGCGGGGGCGGGGCAGACCGTGCGCGATGATCGTCGACTCCAGGGCCACCACGGGCCTGCCCTGGGCGAGCGCCTCGCGCACCTCTTCCGACAGGACCGGTCCACCGGGCGGGGATGCAGTTGCTCTGTGCTGTGACATGTCCCCATCCATGGCACGGGATCGCCGCCTCCAAACGCACTCCCGTCACAGCCGTCCCAAGCTGTCCGAGTAGCGTTCTCCAGGGACACGCGGCTTCCACGACGGACTCGCCGACCGCTACGAGCCCGTCCACGCGGACCGGGACGCATCCGTCGCCCGGCCGGGCCGGGCCCTCGACGCCCTGCTCAGCGCCGCGCTGGCCCCCGGACCGCACACCGTCCTCGACCCAGCCGTGGCACTGGCACGCCGACGGGGAGCGCTACGACCCGGAGCTCTTCCAGCTGCTGCCGGCCGGTGACAGCTGGCCGCCCCGCACCTCGCGCGGCACGTACTGGGCGCTCGCGCAGGAGCGGACCGCGGAGTTCGCACGGGAGGCGGGCCTGTGCGACACCGCCTGGCACGCGCCGGCGGACACCGGCTTCCACCGGCCGCTCCTCACCGCCGGACGCCCCTGTCCGATTGGACAGGGTGACGCGTAGGCCGGTCCGTTCCTGGACGCTGTGGTCACCGCGCCGGGCGGGCGGGCCGCACTAGGCTGGCGCGCCATGAGCACCAGTGATCACTCCGCCGTCCCCGTCCCCGCCTCGTTCGCCGTCACCGTGGCGGACGTGGAGCTGGAGCCCGACGACCTCGACCCCGGGCAGATCGTCTCCGGCGATCCGGTGGTCACGGGCAAGGTGCTGTGGGAATCGCCCGACGGCAAGCAGGTCCGCGGGATCTGGCAGATCACCCCGGGTGTGGTCACCGACGTCGAGGCGAACGAGCTGTTCGTGGTGATCGGCGGACGCGCCACCGTCGTGGTCGAGGGCGGCGCGACCCTGGAGCTGGGCCCGGGCTCGGCCTGTGTCCTGCGGGAGGGCGACAAGACCGTCTGGACCGTCCACGAGACGCTCCGCAAGGCCTACCACATCAGCTACTGACCCCCTTGGGATCCGCGGGGTGGCGGCGCGCGGTGAACAGGGCGAGCGCCGCCATCGGCAGCAGCAGCGAGGCCCCGATGGCGTTGAGCCAGCCGTAGCCCGCCTGGGACATGATCACGCCGGCGGCGGCCCCGCCGACACCCGCGGCCGTGTTCATCGTGAGGTCGCCCAGGCCCTGTACGGCGGCCCGCGCGGCCTGCGGCACCGAGTCGGTCAGCAGGGCCGAACCGGACACCATCCCGGCGGACCAGCCGAGGCCGAGGAGGAAGAGGCCGAGCGCGCTCCGGCCGTGGCTGGCCCCGGCCGTCCCCGCGAGCAGGGCCGCGACCGACAGCAGCCCGGCGGCGAGGCCGATCACGGTGAGCCGGCCGAGCCGGTCCGCGAGCCATCCCATGAGCGGGGAGAAGGCGAACATCCCCGCGATGTGACCGCTGATCACCAGCCCGACGAGCTCCAGCCCGGCGCCGTGGTGGCCCAGGTCCACCGGGGTCATGACCATGATCGAGACCATGGTGGTGTGGGACACGGCGACGGTCAGGAGGGCGAGCCGGGCCCGCGGTGACGCCCTCACGGCGGCGATTCCGGCGCGGATCGTATGGCCCTCGCGGGTCCGCTCCTCGGGAGCGGCGAGCGCCCGCGCCGTCAGCAGGGGGTCGGGGCGCAGGAGGACGGCGATCAGCACGCCGGTCAGCACGAAGACGACGGCGGCCCACACGAAGGGGCCCGCCGTCTCGGGTATGGAGGTGCCGGCGAAGCTGCGGCTCGCCGGAGCGGACAGGTTGGGGCCGAGCACCGCGCCGAGGGTGGACGCCCACACGACGAGCGAGATGGCCCGGGCCCGGTGGTCCGGGGCGGCGAGGTCCGCGGCGGCGAACCGGGCCTGGAGGTTGGCGGAGGAGGCGGCGCCGAAGGCGGCCATGCCGAGCAGCAGCAGCGGGAAGCTCTTGACGGTGGCGGCGAGGACGACGAGGCCCGCCCCGACGGCGCCGATCCCGTACGCCAGGACCAGGCCGGGGCGCCGGCCGCGCGCGGTCATCAGGGCGGCGAGCGGCAGTGAGAGGAGGGCGGTGCCGATCACCGACGCGGTGGAGGCGAAGCCGGACAGCGCCTCGGTGCCGCTGACCTCGGTGGCGAGCACGGGGGCCAGGGCGATGCTGATGGGCACGCCGAGGCCGCCGAGGACCTGGCCGGCCATGAGCACCCGGGAGGTGCGCTTCTGGAGCCGTGCGAGGTCCGGGAGGGCGAGCGGCGGGGCGGGGCGGTCCGTGCCGGGCGAGGCGGTCACGCCGGACCCCGCCCTCGCGGGTGCGCGGTGCGGGGCGTCGTGGGCGCGGTGGGGCCGGGTGCGGCTGCAGCAGTACTCACCGCCGCAGTGTGCCACCCCTTACCGCCGTGCGGAACCGGGCCGTCACGGCGGGCCGGTCCGGCAGGTCACGGGCGTCACACGGTGCTCAGAACAGCGGCTGGGGGAGCACTCCCTCCAGCGCGAGGAGCTGCCGCTTGGTCTCCAGCCCGCCGCCGAACCCCCCGATGCCGCCGTCGTTCTCCACGACCCGGTGGCAGGGCACCACCACCGGCAGCGGATTGGAGCCCATGGCGTTGCCGACGGCCTGGGCGGCGCCGGGCTGTCCCGCGCGGGCCGCCAGCTCCCCGTAGCCGACGACCGATCCGTAGGGCACGGAACGGTCCAGCTCCTGGAGCACCTGCCGGTTGAAGCCGGAGCTGAGGCGCCAGTCCAGCGGCAGGTCGAAGCGCCGCAGCGTACCGGCGAAGTACGCGGCGAGCTGGCGCACCGGCTCGGCCAGCAGTTCCTCCTCGCCCGGCGCGGGCCGCCGCGCGTCGGCCCCGAGCCGGGAGACCAGCGGTCCTACCATCCGGTCGATCCGGTCCGGCCCGGCATGGAACTCGACCCGGACCAGCCCCTCCGGGGTGGCGGCCAGGAGCAGGGGGCCGATGTCGCTGGCGACGACGGTCCATTCGAGGTGCGGCCCGCGGGGCCGCTCGGTGCTGTCCACGCGTCCACGGTACGGCGCGCCTCCGACAGGTCGCGGCCGTCCGGGGTTCAGAAGCCGCCGACCGCCTCCCGGACCACGTCCGGGGCGTTGGTGATGATCCCGTCCACGCCCATCTCCTGCACCTTCCGGGCGGTCGCGGCGTCGTCCACGATCCAGGTGTCCACCTCCATCGCCCGGCCGTGGGCCCCGAGCAGGCCGTGCACCGCCGCGACCCAGTCGGCCGAGATGGTGGTGTGCCAGGGGTTGATCCGGTCGGTGAACTCCGCGTACCGGGGCAGTTCCGCCACGGGCGGGGTGCCCAGGAACGCCGTCACCAGGTCGGGGCGCAGCGCGTGCACGATGCGCACGCAGTCGGCGCTGAAGCTCTGCACCACCAGGCGCTGCGAGACATGGCGCGGGTCGAGCCAGCCCGCCTCGCCGAGCACCTCCAGGGTCTGCTCCTCGATCCCCGGGTAGAGCTCCGGCTTCTTGATCTCCAGCAGCAGCCGCTGCCGGTTGCGCTGCACCCGGTCGAGGTACTGCCGCAGGGTCGGTACGAAGGCGCCCGCGTACTCCTCGCCGAACCAGCTGCCCGCGTCCAGCCGGGCGATCTCGGCCGCCGTGAAGTCCTTGACCCGCCAGGGCTTGCGGTCGGGGAAGACCTGTTCGACATCGGTGGTCCGGGCCAGGGTGTCGTCGTGGATCACCACCAGCTCGCCGTCCCGGGTGCGCTGCACGTCGTTCTCGACCCAGTCGAAGCCCATGCGCCTCGCCAGGTCGACCGCTTCGAGGGTGTTCTCCGGGGCGTACGCCGAAGCCCCCCGGTGCGCGTACACGACGGGACCCCCCAGGCCCAGCGGGCCGGCGGCGGATCCGGGGCCGGTGGCGGCGTACGACGCCGTCCCGCCCAGCAGGGTGAGGGCGAAGCCCAGGAATGCGGCGGCGGCCGCGGCGGCGGGTCGGACGTACATGTGCGTTCTCCTCGGGTCGTGAGCCCTGTTCCTGCGTCAGACGGGTGCGGAGCGGCAGACGTTGTGGCGATGCACTTCACCGCGATCATGGGGTTGAAGATCACACAGCCGCCACCGAACTACGACAAACGGACCAGAACGGATGACGGCGGCCCGGACCGGCGGGGCCGACCGGAGCGCGCCGGGACCCGGCGGGGAGGCGTGGGTGTCAGTGGGGGGTCGTACGGTGGAGTCATGCGGCCCGTATCGAAGATCGAACGCACGGTGGCGCCTTTCGAGGTCGTCAGCCCCTACCAGCCCAGCGGCGACCAGCCGGCGGCCATCGCCGAGCTGGAGAAGCGCATCCGTGCAGGTGAGAAGGATGTCGTCCTGCTGGGTGCGACCGGCACCGGCAAGTCGGCGACCACCGCCTGGATGATCGAGAAGCTCCAGCGCCCCACCCTGGTGATGGCGCCGAACAAGACGCTCGCCGCCCAGCTGGCCAACGAGTTCCGCGAGCTCCTGCCGAACAACGCCGTCGAGTACTTCGTCTCGTACTACGACTACTACCAGCCCGAGGCCTACGTACCGCAGTCGGACACGTACATCGAGAAGGACTCCTCGATCAACGAGGAGGTGGAGCGGCTGCGCCACTCCGCCACCAATTCGCTGCTGACCCGGCGGGACGTGATCGTCGTCGCCTCCGTGTCCTGCATCTACGGCCTCGGCACGCCGCAGGAGTACGTCGACCGGATGGTCGCGCTCAAGGTCGGTGAGGAGATCGACCGGGACCAGCTGCTGCGCCGCTTCGTCGACATCCAGTACACGCGCAACGACGTCGCCTTCACCCGCGGGACCTTCCGGGTGCGCGGCGACACCATCGAGATCTTCCCGGTCTACGAGGAACTGGCCGTCCGCATCGAGATGTTCGGCGACGAGATCGAGGCCCTCTCCACCCTGCACCCGCTGACCGGCGAGGTCATCAGCGAGGACCGCGAGCTCTACGTCTTCCCCGCCAGCCACTACGTCGCCGGCCCGGAGCGCATGGAGAAGGCGATCAACGGCATCGAGGCCGAGCTGGCCGAGCGCCTCGCCGAGCTGGAGAAGCAGGGCAAGATGCTGGAGGCGCAGCGCCTGCGCATGCGCACCACCTACGACCTGGAGATGATGCGCCAGATCGGCTCCTGCTCCGGCATCGAGAACTACTCGCTGCACATGGACGACCGCGAGCGGGGATCGGCGCCCAACACCCTCATCGACTACTTCCCGGAGGACTTCCTCCTGGTCATCGACGAGTCGCACGTCACCGTCCCGCAGATCGGCGCCATGTACGAGGGCGACGCGTCCCGCAAGCGGACCCTGGTCGACCACGGCTTCCGCCTGCCGTCCGCGCTCGACAACCGGCCGCTGAAGTGGGAGGAGTTCCAGGAGCGCATCGGCCAGACCGTCTACCTGTCGGCGACCCCCGGGAAGTACGAGCTCTCGCGGGGCGACGGTTTCGTCGAGCAGATCATCCGTCCCACCGGCCTCATCGACCCCGAGGTCGTGGTCAAGCCCACCGAGGGCCAGATCGACGACCTGGTGCACGAGATCCGCAAGCGGGTGGAGAAGGACGAGCGGGTCCTGGTCACCACCCTCACCAAGAAGATGGCCGAGGACCTCACGGACTACTTCCTGGAGCTCGGCATCCAGGTCCGCTACCTGCACAGCGACGTCGACACCCTGCGCCGCATCGAGCTGCTGCGCGAGCTGCGGGCCGGCGAGTACGACGTCCTGGTCGGCATCAACCTGCTGCGCGAGGGCCTCGACCTGCCCGAGGTGTCCCTGGTGGCGATCCTCGACGCCGACAAGGAGGGCTTCCTGCGGTCGGGCACTTCCCTGATCCAGACCATCGGCCGCGCCGCGCGCAACGTCTCCGGCCAGGTCCACATGTACGCGGACAAGATCACGCCGGGCATGGAGAAGGCGATCGAGGAGACCAACCGGCGCCGCGAGAAGCAGATCGCCTACAACACGGCGCACGGGATCGACCCGCAGCCGCTCCGCAAGAAGATCAACGACATCGTCGCCACCATCGCCCGCGAGGAACTCGACACCGAACAGCTCCTCGGCACCGGATACCGGCAGGCGAAGGAGGGCAAGGGCGCCAAGGCGCCGGTGCCGGCGCTCGGCGGTCTCGCCCCCCACGCCCCGGCGGGTGCCAAGGGTGCCAAGGGAACGAAATCGGCCAGGGGCGGCAAGGCCGCCGAGGTGCTCACCGACCGCCCCGCCGCCGAACTGGCCTCGCTCATCGAGCAGATGACCGACCGCATGCGCGCCGCCGCGGCGGAGCTCCAGTTCGAGGTCGCGGCCCGGATCCGGGACGAGGTCGGCGAGCTGAAGAAGGAGCTTCGGCAGATGAAGGAAGCGGGCCTCGCCTGAGTCCGGGGGTGTCAGTAGGGTTGGGTCACAGCCGCAGGAACACGCTGCGCACCAGTCAACTGGGGCGGGCTATGGAGAGGGGACGCGCGTGACGGTCAACATGACCAAGGGTCAGGCCATCAGTCTGCAGAAGTCGGACGGAGGGACGCTGACCGCGGTCCGGATGGGCCTGGGCTGGCAGGCGGCCAAGCGCCGCGGACTGTTCGGCTCGCGGACGCGGGAGATCGACCTCGACGCGTCGGCGGTGCTCTTCGCCGACAAGCAGCCGGTCGACGTGGTCTTTTTCCGCCACCTGCAGAGCGACGACGGCTCGGTGCGGCACACCGGTGACAACCTGGTCGGCGGCGTCGGCCAGGGCGGGGACGACGAGGCGATCCTCGTCGACCTCCAGCGCGTGCCGGTCCACATCGACCAGATCGTCTTCACGGTGAACTCCTTCACCGGCCAGACGTTCCAGGAGGTGCAGAACGCCTTCTGCCGCATCGTCGACGAGACCAACGGCCAGGAGCTGGCCCGCTACACCCTCGACGGCGGCGGCGCGTACACCGCGCAGATCATGGCGAAGGTGTCCCGCGTGGGATCCGGCTGGCAGATGACGGCCCTGGGCAACCCGGCCAACGGCCGGACCTTCCAGGACCTGATGCCGGCGATCCTGCCGCACCTGTAGCAGTACCGGAAGAAGAGAAGAAGGCACGGGGGAGGGGCTGCACGATGACGGCCGAACTGGTCCGGGGGCAGAACCACCCCGTGTCCCAGAGCCGGGTGGAGATCAGGGTCTCGGCGGGTACGCCCGTGCTGGCCCTGGCCTCGCTCGCCGACGAACAGGGCCGGTTCACCGGCACCGAGGTCCTCGCCCACCCGGGCGCCAGGACCCTCCCCGGCGTGGACGCGCCGGCGGAACTCGCCGACCGGCACACCTTCGCGGTGGACCTCGACGCCGTCGCGGCGGACGTCCACCGCGTCGGCGTGCTGCTCGTACTGCCGCCCGGCGGCCCGGTCCGCTTCGGCGCGGTCCCGGCCTCCCACGTGGCCGTGGCCGGCCCCGACGGCACCGAGATCGCCGGCTACACCCTGACCGGGCTGGACGCCGAGACCGCCGTGGTCGCCCTGGAGCTGTACCGCCGCCAGGGCGCCTGGAAGGTCCGGGCCGTCGGCCAGGGCTACGCCGACGGCCTCGGCGCCCTGCTCGCCGACGGCGGGCTGTCCGTGCCGGCCGCCCGGGAGCTGGCCGCCACCGCGCTGCGCACGGTCGCCCCGGCGAAGGAGGCCGACGCGAGCCTCGCCACCATGCCCACCCTCGTCGGCGACCTGCGCGCCCCGCAGACCCCCGCCCAGGCCCCGGCGTCCGTCCCGGAGCCCCCGGACCCGATCCCGGTCTCCGGCGTCCCGTACGCCGGTACGCCCGGCCCCGCGCCGGGCGGCGACGGCTCGCCCACGATCAGCTACACCCACCCGCGCCGCCGCCGCACCAGCAGCGAGCCGCCCGAGCCGGCCCCGCGGCCCGCCGCCGCGGCGGAGCCCGGGCAGCCCCCGCGGCCGGTCGCCGGCGACGCCAGCGGCTGGTCCATGGACGAGCGGCTCTACAACCAGGTCTGGGGCATGTTCGAGGACCTGGCCCGCACCGTCGCCGCGTACCGCAGCGCCGTGGAGTTCGCCGACAACCGCATGGAACGCGAGCTCGACGACGCCCTCTCCGACCCGCGCCACCGCCTCGGCGGCTCCGGCAACGCCGCCCGCGACACCGCGCGGGCCCGCCGCGAGGAACTGGTCGCCCAGGCCCAGGCCGTCCTCGACCGGGACCTCGCCCAGCTGATCGCCGAGGCCGAGGTCGTCGAGCCCGCGCTGCCGGCCTCGTACGCCCGCTGGGACAACCCGGTCTGGCACGGCCACCGCACGCCCGAGGAGGGGCCTCTGGCCCTGCGCCTGGGCGACCTGCACCTGCCCGAGCGGCCCGACCTGCGCATCCCCATGCTGGTCCGGCTCCCGCTGGAGCGCGGGCTGTGGATCGACAACGGCCGCACCGGGTCCGAGGCCGCGATGGCCATGGACACCGACCGGCTGCGCCGTGCCGCCATGGACATGGCCGTCGCGCACGCGGTGCGGCTGCTCGCGGTCCACCCCGCCGGCCGGGTCTCCGTCCACGTCATCGACGCGGCCGGGGCCGGCGCCGCCTCCCTGGCGCCCCTGGTACGGGCCGGGGTGCTGGCCGCGCCGCCCGCCGCCGGGGCCGCGGGGGTCACCCGCACGCTGGCCGAGCTGACCCGCCGGGTGGACCTCGTGCAGATGGCGCTGAAGGCCGGAGCGCCCGAGGACCTGCCGCCGGACGTGGACACGGCCGACCAGCTGCTCATCGTGCACGACTTCCCGCACGGCTTCGACGACCGGGCCGTCACCCAGCTGCGCTACCTCGCCGACGAGGGTGCGGCGGTCGGCGTGCACCTGCTGATGGTCGCGGACCGCGACGAGGCGTCGGCCTACGGGCCGCTGCTGGATCCGCTGTGGCGCTCGCTGATGCGGCTGTCGCCGGTCCCGGACAACCACCTCGCCGACCCCTGGGTGCACCACGCCTGGACCTTCGAGCCGGACGTCCCGCCGCAGGGCAGCCGGGTCCTCGACCAGGCACTCGACCGGGTGGCGGAGGCCCGGCGCACTACCCGTCCGTGACCATTCTTTGGCATTCCCTTTACCTTTACCGCCTTCGGCGGGTAAGCTCGTCAGCGCGGAGGGGAGTATTCCTGCTTTCCTGCTACGGCGTGCCCGTCAATACGGACCACCGCCGCGCACACGAGCGCGGTCGGTCCCGGGGCGTCGGCCCACGGCCTCCAGGCCGCCCGGGTGGAAGAGACCTCCGGCAGCGATGACGCTGACGAAGTGCTGAGCCATCCGCCGGAGGCGTGTTCACCATGGAAGTTTCCTGGGCCCTTTGGGTCGCGACCATTCTCGGTCTGTCCCTGCTCATCGGCGCCGATTTCTTCATCGGCCGCAAGCCGCACGACGTGTCGATCAAGGAAGCCGGCACCTGGACGGTCGTCTGGATCGTCCTCGCCGCGCTCTTCGGCCTCGGCCTGTGGTTCTTCGGCACGCCCCAGGCGTCCCAGGAGTTCTTCGCGGGCTTCATCACCGAGAAGTCCCTGAGTGTCGACAACCTGTTCGTCTTCGTCCTGATCATGGCGAAGTTCGCGGTGCCCTCCCACCTCCAGCAGCGCGTGCTGCTCGTGGGCGTACTGATCGCGCTGGTCCTGCGCGCGATCTTCATCGCCGCCGGTGCCGCGATCATCGCCAGCTTCAGCTGGGTGTTCTACATCTTCGGCGCGTTCCTGATCTACACCGCGTGGAAGCTGATCCAGGAGGCCCGCAAGGACGAGGACGACGAGGAGTTCGAGGAGAACCGCCTCCTGAAGTCCGTCGAGAAGAAGTTCGGCGTCGCCGACCAGTACCACGGCACCAAGCTCTTCATCATCAACAACGGCAAGCGCGTGCTGACGCCGCTGATGATCGTCATGCTCGCCATCGGCACCACCGACGTGCTGTTCGCGCTGGACTCGATCCCCGCCATCTTCGGCCTCACCCAGGACCCGTACATCGTCTTCACGGCCAACGCCTTCGCGCTGATGGGCCTGCGCCAGCTGTACTTCCTCATCGGCGGCCTGCTGGAGAAGCTGGTCCACCTCAGCTACGGCCTGTCGATCATCCTCGGCTTCATCGGCGTCAAGCTGGTGCTGCACGCCCTGCACGAGTCCGGGGTGCACGTCCCGGAGATCTCGATCCCCCTCTCCCTGGGCGTCATCTGCGGTGTCCTGGTCATCACCACGATCACCAGCCTGATCGCCTCAAAGAAGCAGGCGACGGCCGAGGCCGCCGCCCGCACCGAGAGCATCGACGCCTGACCCGGCCCGCGGACCGCGTCCGCGGGCCTACACGGGGGCGGCCGAAGCGGCCGCCCCCGTGTCCTTTTCCGTCTCGGCGGCCCCCGCGCCCGGCCTCTTGCGCCCGGCCAGGGGACTGGTCTCCGGCAGCAGCGCGAAGCAGGCCAGGCTGACCAGGGCGATCACCGTCAGGTACGCCGCGACGCCCCACGGCGGACCGGAGCCGTCCGCCAGCGCCGTCGCCACGATCGGGGTCAGCGCCCCGCCCAGCACGCCGCCCAGGTTGTAGCCGACCGCCGCACCCGTGCAGCGGATCCGCGGGGCGTACAGCTCCGGCAGGTACGCGCCGACCACCGCGAACATCGTCACCATGCCCAGCAGCGCCACCGCGAAGCCCAGCGTCATCAGCAGCGGGTCGGCCGTCCGCAACAGCGCCACCAGCGGGAACATCCACACGGCGCTGGCCGCGCACCCCGCCAGGCACAGCGGCCGCCGCCCGTAGCGGTCACCCAGCATCGCCAGCAGCGGCGTCATCAGCCCCTTGAACGCTACGGCCGCCATGATGCAGGCCAGCATCGTCGTGCGGCCCACCGCCAGGTGCTCGGCGGCGTAGGCGAGGGACCAGGTGGTGACCGCGTAGAAGACGGCGTAGCCCACCGCGAGTGCCCCGCCGGTCAGCAGGAGCAGCCGCCAGTGGCCCCGCACCACCTCGGCGAGCGGGGCCTCGGCCCGGCGCCCGGTGGCCGCGAGCGCACGGAACTGCGGGGTCTCCTCCACCGAGCGGCGCAGCCACAGCCCTGCCAGCGCCAGCAGCCCGGCCGCCCAGAAGGGCACGCGCCACCCCCAGGAGGTGAACTGGGCGTCGGTCAGCGACGCGGACAGCCCCAGCATCAGACCGTTGGCCAGCAGGAACCCCACCGCCGGGCCGACCTGCGGGAAGCTCGCCCACAGTCCGCGCCGGTGTTCCGGCGCGTGCTCGGCGGTCAGCAGCACCGCCCCGCCCCACTCCCCGCCGAGCCCGAGGCCCTGGAGGAAACGCAACAGGAGCAGCAGTGCCGGCGCGGCGATGCCGATCGTCCCGTACGTCGGCACGCAGCCGACGGCGACCGTGGCGAGGCCGGTGAGCAGCAGGGAGGCCAGCAGCACCGGGCGCCGGCCGTAGCGGTCGCCGATGTGGCCGAAGACGGCGGACCCCAGCGGGCGGGCGAGGAAGCCCACGCCGAAGGTGCCGAAGGCGGCGAGGGTCCCGGCGAGCGGGGAGAAGGACGGGAAGAAGAGCGGGCCGAGCACGAGGGCCGCAGCCGTCCCGTACACGAAGAAGTCGTAGAACTCGATGGCGGTCCCGGCGAGCGCGGCGGCCGCGAGGCGCGGCATGCCCGGCCCGGAGGGACCCCCGGCCTCAGCGGCCCGCGGGGCCGGAGGAGCGGGGGTGGCGGAAGG
>NZ_JOBX01000042.1:0-87239 GCF_000720645.1 Streptomyces sp. NRRL S-378 | reverse complement strand
GCCCCACACCGCACACCCCCGCCCCGCCGCAACGATGCCCACCCCCGGCGGGAGCCGAGCGGCACCGGCCCGCCGGAACAGTGGCCACCCCCGGCGGGAGCCGCTCAGCGTGCCGCCCGCAGCGCATCCGCCAGCACCGTCGGGGCCTCCGCCAACGACGGCCCGTACCAGGTCAGGTGGCGGCCGCTGACGAGGGCCGCCGGCAGGCCGGGGAAGGCCTCCGGCCCGTCGCCCGCCGCGAAGGCGTACGGCTCGTCCGGCAGCACCACCAGGTCGCAGCCGGCCGCGGCCAGCTCCCCGACCGCAACCCTCGGGTACCGCTCCGCATGCCCCGCATAAACGTTCCGCACGCCCAGCCGCGCCAGCAGATCCCCCGCGAACGTGTCCCGCCCCAGCACCATCCACGGCCGCCGCCACACCGGCACGAAGGCCGTGAGCTCTCCCACCGGCTGCGCGCGGGCCCACGCCGCCTCCGCGTCGGCCAGCCACCCGGGCCTCGCCAGCCCCAGGGCCCCCACCAGCACCCGGTCCAGTTCCCGCAGCGCCTGCGGGAGGTCGCGGACCTCGGTGACGAGCACCTCTACACCCGCCGCGCGCAGCGCGTCCAGGTCCGGTGCCCGGTTCTCCTCCTCGTTGGCGATCACCAGATCCGGCCGGAGCGCCACGATCCTGCCCACGTCGGGGTTCTTCGTCCCGCCGATCCGCTCCGCACCCCCGAGGTCCGCGGGGTGCGTGCACCAGTCGGTGACCCCGACCAGCAGACCCGGCGCCGTCACGGCCACCGCCTCCGTCAGCGACGGCACCAGCGACACGACGCGCCGCACGCCGGTCACTGCCCGGGGGACGGGGGTTCGGAGGTCGCGTGGATGTGGTCGCCCACCGCGACCACCAGGATCCGGGTGTCCTCGGTGACGGCCCGCCAGCGGTGCCGCACGCCCCCGGAGAGGAACAGTGCGTCGCCGCTCTCCAGCCGGTACGCCCGGCCCTCGGCCTCGACCTGGCAGGCGCCCTCGACCACGTACATGAGTTCGTCGTTGCGGTGCTGGTACTCGCGCCCGGCGTCCTGGTCCCCGGTGAACTCCATTGCGTGCAGCTGGTGGTGCCCGCGGACGAGGGGCCGTACGCCCGGCAGCGGGGTCAGCCCGGACTCGTCCCCGGCCCGTACGAGGTCCACCGTGCGCGCGGTATCGGAGGCGGCCAGCAGCTCGACGGCCGTGGTCTCCAGGGCATCCGCGACGCGCTCCAGGGAACGCATGCTGGGCCGGGCCCGCTCGTTCTCTATCTGACTCAGGAAGGGCACCGACAGGCCGCTTCGCGCCGACACGGCGGCCAGCGTCAGGTGGAGCGCGCGGCGGCGCTTGCGCACGGCCACACCCACCCGCAGCGGTTCCTTGCCGTCCTTGTCCTTGCTCTTGTCGTCCCTGTCGTCCAGCTTGCCGCTCAGGCCGTCCGTGCCGTCCCTGTCATTCATCTCGGGGCTGCCCTCCCCATGTCCGTCGCACATCGGTGTGCTGTAAGCACCTTACGCAGCAACCGCCCCCGGTTTCGCCCGCACCGGTCTTCCCGTACCCGCCCGCTCACGGTGCGTGGTGCTCAGGGGGGCGGTCGGGTGCGCGCGGGGGCGCCCGGTGGCAGGAAGGGCGCCACGGCGCGTTGCGGCATCATCGTCTCCGTGACGACACGACGCCTGATGCTCCTGGACACCGCCTCCCTCTACTACCGCGCCTACTTCGGCGTGCCGGACTCCGTGAAGGCCCCCGACGGCACCCCGGTCAACGCCGTGCGCGGCCTCCTCGACTTCATCGCCCGGCTCGTGCAGGACCACCGGCCGGACGACCTGGTCGCGTGCATGGACGCCGACTGGCGGCCGCACTGGCGGGTCGAGCTGATCCCCTCGTACAAGGCCCACCGGGTCGCCGTCGAGACCGAGACGGGCCCCGACGTGGAGGAGACCCCGGACACGCTCGCGCCGCAGGTGCCGATCATCGAGGCGGCCCTGGACGCCTTCGGCATCGCCCGGGTCGGTGTCGCCGGGTACGAGGCGGACGACGTGATCGGGACGCTCACCTCCCGTGCGACGGGCCCCGTCGACATCGTCACCGGCGACCGGGACCTGTACCAGCTCGTGGACGACGCCCGGCAGCGGCGGGTGCTGTACCCGCTCAAGGGCGTGGGCACCCTCCAGGTGACCGACGAAGCGTGGCTGCGGGAGAAGTACGGGGTGGACGGCCCCGGCTACGCGGACCTCGCCCTGCTGCGCGGCGACCCGAGCGACGGCCTGCCGGGCGTTCCCGGCATCGGCGAGAAGACGGCGGCCAAGCTGCTCGGCACCTACGGGGACCTGGCCGGGATCGTCGCGGCCGTCGACGACCCGAGGTCGAAACTGACCCTCACCCAGCGCAAGCGGCTGGAGGAGTCACGGCCGTACCTGGCGGTGGCCCCGAAGGTGGTCAAGGTGGCCTCCGACGTGCCGCTTCCGCAGTTCGACGCGGCCCTTCCGGCGGCCCCGGCGCAGCCCGAGCTGGTCGACGCGCTAGCCCATCGGTGGGGATTGGGCGGCGCTGTGTCCCGCCTGAGCGGCGCCCTGCACTTCTGAGGTGATAACTTAGGTAAGGCTAAGTTTCATGGGAGTCAGGGGATACCGTGGCAGAAGGACGCGGCCGCACTGTCGGCACCGCCGTTGTCGTACGCACCGAGCGGCTTTCGCCGCACATGGTGCGGATCGTGCTGGGTGGTGAGGGCCTGGCGGACTTCGGCGCGGGCGAGTACACCGACCATTACGTGAAACTCCTCTTCGCTCCCGAGGGTGTCAACTACCCCGCTCCGTGGGACCTGGAACGTATCCGCGGCGACTTTCCGCGCGCGCAGTGGCCGCGCCAGCGCGCTTACACCGTGCGGAACTGGGACCCGGTCCACAGGGAAGTGACCCTGGACTTCGTCGTCCACGGCGACGAGGGCCTGGCCGGTCCGTGGGCCGCCCGGGTCCAGCCGGGCGAGCTCGTGCACTTCCTCGGCCCGGGCGGCGCCTACGCCCCGGACCCGGCGGCGGGCTGGCACCTCCTGGTCGGCGACGAGAGCGCGCTGCCCGCGATCGCCGCGGCCATGGAGCGGATGCCGGTCGGCGCGCGGGTCCACGCCATCGTGGAGATCGACGGCCCGGCCGACGAGCTGAAGGTCGCCACCCCCGACGGCGTCGTACCGGTCTGGCTCCACCGCGGCGACCGTCCGGTCGGCGAGGCCCTCGTCGAGGCGGTCCAGGCCATGGAGTTCCCCTCGACGGATGTCCACGCCTTCGTCCACGGCGAGGCCGGCTTCGTCAAGGACCTGCGCCGCCACCTCCGCCTGGAGCGCGGCATCGCACGCGAACGCCTGTCGATCTCGGGCTACTGGCGCCTGGGCGAGACGGACGAGGGCTGGCGCGCGATCAAGCGCGACTGGAACGCCACGGTCGAAGCCGAACAGGAACACCGCGCCGCCGCCTGACCCCTCCGGGGGCGGTCCGCAGTCACGACGCAGCCGTTCCCCAGCAGGCCCCGGCCCGTGCCCGCGCCGGCCCTCCCTGCAGGCGCAGGCCCCGAGCCCGTTGCCTGGCTCACGGGCCCCGGGGCCGTAGGCCGTACGCCGCGGGCCGCGGCGGGGGCCGTAGGCCGCACGCCCGGGCCGCGCCGACGCACTGGCCCGAAGACCCGGGCTGGTACCCGCCCTTCCCCAGCCCCCAGGGGCACCTCCCAGCGCCGGACCGACCCCTTCGGATCTCGCCCGGGCCGCGTTGCCCGGCACCGCACCTCACCGCGTTGTCGGTGCTCCCGGCGACGGCGGATCCGCGGAAGCGCCTGCGCCCTGCGACGGGCGGCACCGGAGTCCCTACGGCCGGGCCGAGGCGGTGGCGCCCGGCCGGTGCGGCGTGGCGCACGTCGCCGCGCCCCATGCCCGGGCCGGGCGTGGGCGGACTCGGGCGGTTCCTCGCCGGACGCGAGCCCCGGGCCGCCGGGCGGCTGTCCTTCCACCTCTGCCCGATCGGCCCACGAGATCCGGGAGAGGCGGCGCGGCCGCAGAGCCCGAGGCGCCACGGGCGGGGGCAGCGCCCGCCCGATCCGGCTCCGCGGCGATCGACCGTGGGCCCGGGGGCAGCCCCCTGGGCGGCGCCGCACCCGCCGCAGCACACGCGTCCCCGGCAGGCCCGGCCGGCGCGCGCGCGCCGAAAGGCGTGCGGCGGGACAATGTAGCCATGCGTACGCTCCGCGCGCTCGGGGCAGCAGGGGCCGCGGCCCTCCTCACCGCCTCGGCGGCTGCGGCGGCACCGAGCCCGCCCCCCGCTCCCCGGCCCCAACTCACGGACGCCGCCGTCGACAAAGCCGTCGCCGCCCTCGACCGCACCGTCGCGGACAAGATGCGCCGCACCGGCGTGCCCGGCGTCGCTGTGGCCGTCGTCCACAACGGCGAGGTCGTCTACCTCAAGGGCTTCGGGGTCCGCCGCACCGGCGAGAGCGCCAAGGTCGACCCCGACACCGTCTTCCAGCTCGCCTCCGTCTCCAAGCCGGTGTCCTCCACCGTCGTCGCCGGCGCCCTGGCCGATCCCGGCGCCTGGGACGAGCCCCTGGCGGGCTCCCTCCCCGGTTTCGCCCTCAAGGACCCCTGGGTGACCTCGCACGTCACGCCCGCCGACCTGTTCTCGCACCGCAGCGGACTCCCCGATCACGCCGGGGACCTCCTGGAGGACCTGGGCTACGACCGGGCGTACATCCTCGACCACCTGCGTGAGGAGCCGCTGAGCCCCTTCCGCGCGAGCTACGCCTACACCAACTTCGGACTCACCGCCGCCGCCGAGGCCGTCGCCCGCGACCATGGCGTGAGCTGGCAGAAGCTCAGCGAGGACAAGCTCTTCAAGCCCGCCGGAATGACGCGCACCAGCACCGAGTTCGACGCCTACGCCAAGGCCCCGGACCGGGCGTGGGGCCACGTGCGCAACCCGGACGGCACCTGGAGCCCCCGCTACGTCCGCGACGCCGACGCCCAGACCCCGGCGGGCGGGGCCAGTTCCACCGCCCGCGACATGTCCCGCTGGCTGCGGCTGCACCTGGACACCGGCAGCCTCGACGGGAAGCGGATCATCCCCGCGGAGGCACTCGCCCGCACCTACCAGCCCGAGATCGTGTCCCAGGCCGTGACCGGCCGCGGCACCCCGCAGTTCTACGGCCTCGGCTGGAACGTCTCCTACGACGATGCGGGCCGGCTGCGCCTGAGCCACTCCGGAGGCTTCGCCCTCGGCGTGAACTCCAACGTCACGATGCTCCCACTGGAGCGGCTCGGCATCGTCGTCCTGACCAACGGCACCCCGGTCGGGCTGGCCGATGCCGTCGCCCTGGACTTCTTCGACACCGCCCAGTACGGCAAGCCGACGGCCGACTGGATGCCGCTCGTGGGCGCGAGCTACGCCCAGACGTTCAATGCGGGCCGGTCCGACACCGACTACGCCCGCCCGCCCTCCGGCGCGAAGCCGGCCCGCGACAGCTCCGCGTACACCGGCACCTACGACAACCCCTACTACGGCAGGGCCACCGTGACCGCTGCCGACGACGGCTCGCTCACCCTCGCCCTGGGCCCGAAGCCGATGCGGTTCCCGCTGAAGCACTACGACGGCGACACCTTCAGCTTCGAGACCACCGGTGAGAACGCCGTCGGCCGTACGGGCGTCTTCTTCTCGGACGGCACGCTCCGCGTGGAATACCTCGACGAGAACCACCTGGGCACCTTCACCCGGCAGTAGCCGCATAGCCTGTCCCCGATGAGACGCAGAACCCCGCCGCCCCCCTCGCCCCTCCCCCAGCGGGCCGGCATCGACCCGGTCCGGCTCCGGCTGCCGCCCGACCCCGGCGGGACCTGGCCGGACCTCGGCAGCTACCTCGCCGCCCGCTACGCCGGCACCCGCGGCGAGGAGTCCATGGCGCGGCTCCTGGCCGCCGGCCGGGTCCTGGGCCCCGGCGGCAGGGTGCTGCACGCGCGGGACCCGTACGAGGCCGGCGGCTTCCTGTGGTTCCACCGGGACGCGGAACCGGAGCCCCGGGTGCCGTTCGCGGTCCGCGTGGTCCACCGGGACGAGCACCTCCTCGTCGTGGACAAGCCGCACTTCCTGGCGACCACCCCGCGCGGCAGCCACATCACCGAGACCGCCCTGGCCCGGCTGCGCGAGGACCTGGACCTGCCCGCGCTCAGCCCGGCACACCGTCTGGACCGGCTCACCGCGGGCCTGGTGATGTTCAGCGTGCGGCCCGAGGACCGCGGCGCCTACCAGCTCCTCTTCCAGCGGCGCGAGGTGCACAAGGAGTACGAGGCCCTCGCGCCCCGCGATGCGGCGCTCGCCTTCCCGCGCACCGTCCGCAGCCGGATCGAGAAGGTCCGCGGGGTGATCGCCGCGACCGAGGTCCCCGGCCCGCCCAACGCCGAGAGCCTGATCGAACTCGTCGACGTCCGCGGCGGCCTGGGCCGCTACCGGCTGACCCCGCACACGGGCCGCACCCACCAACTGCGGGTGCACATGAACGGCCTGGGTCTGCCCATCCTGGGCGATCCGGTCTATCCGGAGGTCACCGACCCGGCTCCGGAGGACTACCGACGGCCCCTGCAACTCCTCGCCCGGGTCCTGGCGTTCACCGATCCGGTCACCGGCGCCGCCCACCGCTTCGAGAGCGCCCGCACCCTCCAGGCCTGGCACGACCGCCCCGGCTGGGAGGCGGGCCCCCAGGGGGTGTCCGGCGGATCCGGGACGGACCCGGGCCGCCCGGTTCCCGGCACATCCGCGGGAACCGGGCGAGGCCCCGCGACCGGCTAGCCGACGGAGCTGTAGGCCACCACGCCCCGCAGGAGCGCGTCGACGGCCTTGCGGGCGTTCTTCGCGACCGTGCTGCCGCTGTCGCCGGTTGCCGAGGGGGCTGCCGCCGCGATCTGCCCGAGGACGTCGATGACCTGCTTGCACCAGCGCACGAAGTCACCGGCCGGCATCTCCGCCTCGCGCAGCACCTCGTCCAGGCTCTTGTCGGAGGCCCACTGGTACGCCGCCCACGCGAAGCCGAGGTCCGGCTCGCGCTGGCCCACGCCCTCCGCCTGGTTGATGCGGTGCTCCTCCTCCAGCGCGTCGAGCCGGCCCCAGATGCGCACCATCTCGCCGAGCGCCACCTTCGCCGCGCCGCCCGGCACCTTCGGCGCGACCGCGTCGTCGGACTGCCGGGCCTCGAACACCAACGCCGAGACGCAAGCGGCCAGTTCGGCCGGGCTCAGGCCCTCCCAGATCCTGGCGCGCAGGCATTCGGACGCCAGCAGGTCGAGCTCCCCGTACAGCCGGGCGAGCCGCTTGCCGTGCACGGTGACCTCGTCCTCGCGCAGGTAGTCCAGCTCGGTCAGCAGGGCGTGGATCCGGTCGAAGGTGCGGGCGATGGTGTTCGTCCGGCCCTCGATCCGCCGCTCCAGCGCTTGGGTGTCCCGCTTGAGCCGGTGGTAGCGCTCCGCCCAGCGGGCGTGGTCCTCGCGCTCGTCGCAGCCGTGGCAGGGGTGCGCCCGCAGCTCGGAGCGCAGCCTCGCGATCTCGCGGTCGTCGGCGGCCGCGGCCCGGCCGCGGGAGCGCCGCTCGGGGGTGATGTGCCCGGCCTTGCTGCGCAGCTGCGACGCCAGGTCCCGACGGGACTGCGGCGAGCGCGCGTTGAAGGTCTTGGGGATCCGCATCCGGTCCAGCGCCTCGACCGGGACGGGGAAGTCGATCGCGGCGAGCCGCTTGACCTGCCGCTCGGCGGTGAGCACCAGCGGGCGCGGGCCTTCCGCGTACTCGTAGCCGCGGCTGCCGTGGACCCGTCCGGCCGGTACTCCCGGGTCCAGGACCAGCGCGAGCCCGGCGAACTTGCCCGTCGGCACGTGGATGATGTCGCCCGGCTTGAGCTTCTCCAGCGAACTGGCCGCCTGCACCCGCCGCTGGGCCGCGCCCTGCTTGGCGAGTTCCGTCTCGCGGTCCTTGAGGTCGCGGCGCAGCTGAGCGTACTCCTCGAAGTTCCCCAGGTGGCAGGTCATGCCCTCGCGGTAGCCCTCCAGGCCCTCCTCGTTGCGCTGCACCTGCCGGGAGATCCCGACGACCGAGCGGTCGGCCTGGAACTGTGCGAAGGAGGTCTCCAGCAGCTCGCGCGAGCGGTGCCGCCCGAACTGGCTGACCAGGTTGACGGCCATGTTGTACGAGGGCTTGAAGCTGGAGCGCAGCGGATACGTACGGGTGCCCGCGAGGCCGGCGAGTCCGGCCGGGTCCATGCCCCGCTGCCAGAGCACGACGGCATGGCCCTCGACGTCGATGCCGCGGCGGCCGGCCCGGCCGGTCAGCTGCGTGTACTCGCCGGGGGTGATGTCGGCGTGCTGCTCGCCGTTCCACTTGACCAGCTTCTCGAGGATCACCGTGCGCGCGGGCATGTTGATGCCGAGCGCCAGGGTCTCGGTGGCGAAGACGGCCTTGACCAGGCCGCGGACGAAGAGCTCCTCCACGACCTCCTTGAAGGTCGGGAGCATGCCGGCGTGGTGCGCGGCGATGCCCCGCTCCAGGCCCTCGAGCCACTCGTAGTAGCCCAGGACGTGCAGGTCCTCGGTGGGGATGGCGGCGGTGCGCGCCTCGACGAGCTCACGGACCTTCAGCCGCGCGGCCTCGTCGTTGAGCCGCAGGCCCGCGAACAGGCACTGCTGGACGGCGGCCTCGCAGCCGGCCCGGCTGAAGATGAAGTTGATGGCGGGCAGCAGCCCGTCGTTGTCGAGGCGGGCGATGACCTCGGGGCGGGACGGGGTCCAGATCCGGCCGCGGGAGCGCCGCTCGCGCTCACGGTCGGCCTCGCGGACCATCTTGCCGCGCCGCCGGTCCTTCGGGCTGTAGGTGCGGCTGTTCTCCTCGCGGGCCATGCGCAGCAGGTCGGGATTGACCTCCCGGCGCGCGGAGCCGCGGCCGCCGTGGTCGGACTCCTCCTCGAAGAGGTCGTAGATCCGGCGGCCGGCCATGACGTGCTGCCACAGCGGTACGGGCCGCTCCTCGGAGACGATCACTTCGGTGTCGCCGCGCACGGTGTCCAGCCAGTCGCCGAACTCCTCGGCGTTGGACACGGTGGCGGAGAGGGAGACCAGGGTCACCGACTCGGGGAGGTGGATGATCACTTCCTCCCAGACGGCTCCGCGGAACCGGTCGGAGAGGTAGTGGACCTCGTCCATCACGACGTAGCCGAGGCCGAGGAGGGACTGGGAGCCCGCATACAGCATGTTGCGGAGCACCTCGGTGGTCATCACGACCACCGGCGCCTCGGAGTTGACGCTGTTGTCGCCCGTCAGCAGGCCGACCTTGTCGGCGCCGTAGCGCTTGACGAGGTCGGCGTACTTCTGGTTCGAGAGCGCCTTGATCGGCGTCGTGTAGAAGCACTTTCGGCCCTGCGCGAGGGCCAGGTGCACGGCGAACTCGCCGACAATGGTCTTGCCCGAGCCGGTCGGGGCGGCGACGAGGACGCCCTTGCCGGCCTCCAGCGCCTTGCAGGCCTCCACCTGATACGGATCCAGGTCGAAGTCGTACATCTCGCGGAAGGGGGCCAGGGCGGTGGCCTCTTCGGCGGCGCGGATCCGGGCAGCGGCGTACCGCTCGGCGGGTGAGAGTTCTTCGGTCATCTTGCTGTCGAGCCTACCCGTCGGGTCTGACAACAGTCGCGATCATTTATGTGAGGAGCCGGACCGCTCCGGGCACGCACTCGGCGGTCACCGGGAGGGGCCCGAGGGGCTCCCCGTCCGCGTACGCGGTCAGCCCGGGCGACTCCAGGGTGACCTTCCGGGCGCGGTGGACGCTCACCTTCGGGTGGGAGACGTGTCCGCCCCGGTAGACCTGCGGGAACACCTTCAGCAGGGTGGCCCGGCCGCAGTCGCCGACGACCGTGACGTCGAAGAGGCCGTCGTCGGGTGCGGCGTCCGGGCAGATGCGCATGCCGCCGCCGTAGGAGGAGCCGTTGCCGACGGCCACCAGCGTGGCCTCGGTCTCGATCACCGGGCCGTCGTCGAGGGTGATGCGGTAGGGGAAGGGCCGGAAGGCTGCCAGTTCCGCGATCATCGCCAGGTCGTACTTGAAGCGGCCGGCCGGCAGCCGCATCCGGTTGCCGCGGTCGTTGACCTTCGAGTCGAAGCCGGAGCACAGCACGGTCCCGTACCAGGTGCTGCCCACGCGCCCGAGGTCGACGTCCCGGATCCGGCCCTCCTTGAGCGCCTCGGCGGCCAGCCGGCCCGCCCGCGCGGGATCGCGTACGGGCAGACCCGTGGCCCGTGCGAAGTCGTTGCCGGTGCCGACGGCGACCACCCCGAGCGGCACCGGGGTACCGGCGAGCGCCTGGAGTGCCAGGGAGACCATGCCGTCGCCGCCCACCGCGACCACGGCGCCGGTGCCCTCGCGGACCGCGCCCGTCAGCCGGGCCAGCGCGTCGGGTGCGTCGGCGCCCACCAGGGTCCGTACGGAGAAGCCGGCGGCCCGCAGAACGGAAGCGGCCGGCTGCGCGGCGTGCGCGCCCCGGCCGCGTCCCGCGGTGGGATTGACGAAGAGGGTGACCTCGTAGCTCACCCCCGGGAATGTACCGGAGCCCGTACGCGGGCCCCGGGCGCCCCGGGGGACCCCCGGCGGTGGCCGGAGGCGTACCCGTCAGGTGGCGTCGTCGTACCCGTTGATCCGCCGGCGTCCGCCGTCGGCCTGTCCGGGCAGTGCGGCGGGGGCCTGGGCGGTTTCCATCCGGCCGATCGGCTCGGGGGTGAGGTCGAGCTGCGAGGCCTCGTCGTCGCTCAGGCCCGCGTCGGGGTCGTTGCGGCGGCGCCTGCGGTCGTTGAGGAGGCAGAGGCCGACGGCCGCGAAGTAGAGGGCCACGATGGGCAGGGCCAGCGCGAGCATGGTCGGCGGGTCACCGGTGGGCGTCGCGAAGGCGGCGAAGACCGTGATGCCGAGGACCATGCCCCGCCACCAGCCGGCGAGCCGCTTGCCGGTGAGCACGCCGGTGAAGTTCAGCAGGATCAGCAGCAGCGGCAGCTCGAAGGCCAGACCGAAGACGATCACCATGCGGGTGACCAGGTCGAGGTAGTCGTCGACCGGCAGCAGGTTGCGCGCGTGGTCGGGCGTGAACTCGAGCATGATCGTCGCGGTCTGCGGGAGGATCTTGTACGCGAGCACGGCGCCGGCCAGGAAGAGGGGCGCTCCGACCGCGACGAAGCTGCGCGCGTACTTCTTCTCGTGGCTGTGCAGCCCGGGCGCGGCGAACGCCCACAGCTGGTAGAGCCACACCGGTGCGGAGAGCACCACGCCGGCCATCAGCGAGACCTTCAGGGCGATCGAGAACGCCGAGATCAGGCCGTTCACGGTCATGTCGGCGCAGGGGCGCCCGTTGCGCTGGGTCACCACCCCGTTGGTGCAGCCGACGGAGTCCAGCATCGGCTTCAACAGGAAGTTGATGATGTCCCGGTAGAAGAAGGCCGCGACGATCGTGATGACGAGGATCGCCAGGACCGACTTCAGCAGGCGGTTACGCAGTTCGCGCAGGTGCTCCACGAGAGGCATGCGCCCTTCGGCGTCCTTTGCCTTTCGTTCTTGCTTCTCCTGCTTGCGGGCAGACTTGAGCAACCCACGTCCCTTGTCTCGTTGCAGATGACTGGCGTGACGGGCGTCCGTCAGCCCTGGGCGGTGCGGTTCGGCTCGCTGACCGGCCGGGAGCTGGTGACGTCACCGGGGGCGGCCTGGATGGTGCGCGGGGCGGCCGGCTGCTGCGCGGAGGCGTCGGCGGCCGGGGCGGCGGCCGCGTCGTCGCCCTCGCCGTCCTTCTTCATGGCCTTGGCCTCGCTCTTGAGGATGCGGGCCGACTTGCCGAGGGAGCGGGCCATGTCGGGGAGCTTCTTGGCGCCGAACAGCAGGATGATGACTCCGAGAATGACGAAGATTTCCCAACCCCTGAGGTTGCCGAACATAGGTATCTTCCTTTTCTCCGAGGTTCACAGCACACCGGCACGGGCGCCTGGGACTGTCTCTACCGAGGATCGTAACCCCAGGGGGTAAACGCCCGGCAATCCCCGGGCGTACCCCGGCTTGCGTCCTGGCCGGTTGTCAACCCCCCGGTCACACGGCTGTCTCGTTCGTCACGGCCGGACGTCGTGGCCCGCTCGCGCCAGCCCCGCCGCCTCCCGCTCCAGATCGGCCGACGCGGCGCCGATCCGCCGGCTGGCCAGCGCCACCTCCGCGGAGAGCCGGCGCACCTCCGTGTACACGCGCACGGCGAGCACGGCGAGCACGGCCACTCCGAGGAAGCCCAGGACAATTGCGAACATCGGCCACAGCATGGGCAGAGCCTAGGCCACCGGCCGCCTCAGATGCTGCGCAGGGTGCTGACGCCGCCGCCGGTCAGCAGCTCCACGATGCGGTCGCCGGCCGGCTTGCGGACGGCGGCACCGCATTCAGGACACGTGAAGGAGTAGAACGTGGCCCTGCGGCTGCCGCCGATGGCCAGCCGCAGGGCGCCCGCGTCCAGCTCGAAGCGGGCGCGGCACTCGGGACAGGAGGCCTTGAAGGCGACCGGCCCGGACGTTGGAGACATCGACCGCGCTCCCCTCAGACCTGTTCCCCGTACCCCGCGAGGGCCTCCCGGGCGGCGTTGCGCGCGCTGTCCGCCAGCTCGGCGGGGGCCACGATCCGCCCCTCCCGGCCCAGCCGCAGCGCGAGACGGCGCAACGAGCCCGGGTCCGGGGTGCGCAGCGTGATGCGCAGGCCGCCGTCCGCCAGCTCCTCGGCGCTGTCGTGCGGGTAGTACTCGGCGACCCAGCGCCCGCCGGGTCCGACCTCGACGACGACCTCCGGGTCCTCGGCGGACGGCTGGACGAGGCCCTCGGACAGGTCGCGCGGCTCGATGGCCGGCGGTTCCGCCCGCTCGTCCAGCAGTCGGATTTCGGCCACCCGGTCGAGCCGGAAGGTGCGCCGGGCCTCGGAGAGGTGGCACCAGCCCTCCATGTACGTGTGCCCCACCGCGAAGAGCCGGATGGGATCGACCTCGCGCTCGGTGAGCTCGTCACGGGCGGGCGAGTAGTAACGCAGCCACAGCCGTCGGCGTTCCGCGATGGCCCGGTCGACGTCCGCGAAGACCCCGCCCTCGGACTCGAAGGTCACCGACAGCCGGGAGCTGGCCCCGGCCGCCTCCCCGGCGGCCGCTTCCAGCTTCGCGGTGGCCCGCAGCAGGGCGTCCCGGTCGCTCTCGCGCAGCCCCGGCAGCGTCGCCACCGCGCGCGCGGCGACCAGCAGTGCGGTCGCCTCGTCGGCGGCCAGCCGCAGCGGCTCGGCGGTGGACTCTCCCGAGGCGTCGGGATTGCGCCACCAGATGCGCTCTCCGTCGGTGTCGATGTCGAGCAGGTCCCCGCCCCGGAAGCTGGTGCCGCACATGGGCAGCACGTCGAGGTCCGAGATCAGCTCGTCCTCGGTGATGCCGAAGGCGCGCGCGACGTCGGCGACGTGCGCACCCGGGCGCTCGCGCAGGTACGTCACCAGGGACAGCATCCGGCGGGTCTGGTCGATGGCGTTGGCAGCCATGCTGGTACGTCTCCCCCTCAGGGCACGTCTGTGGATGTCGCGGTGATGAATGGTGCGGCGGCGGGCGGACCGGCCCCGCACCGCGGGCGGTACCCGGAAAGCGTGTCAGGCCCCGGCCACGGCCCGCAGCCGGTCGACCACGTCCGCGCGCAGATCGGCGGGACCGACCACGACGACGTCGGGGCCGAACTCCACCAGCCAGGCGTCGAGCCCGTGCCCGTAGGGGATCTCCAGCTCGTCCCAGCCGTCCGCGCCCTCGCACACTGCCGTGGCCTTGGCCCGCAGCGGGTAACCGGCCCCGGCCCGCAGCCGGATCAGCGCGGACCGGTCCGCGCTCTCCCCCGCCCAGCTCGCCACGGTCTCCCGTACGGTCACCACGTCCGGCACCTCCGCGGTGTACTTCGCCGCGCGCGAGCGGACCTTCCCGGTGATCCGCGAGAGCCGGAACACCCGCTCCGCCCCGCGGTCACGGTCGAAGCCGGCCAGGTACCAGTGGCCGCGCCAGCACTCCAGCGCCCAGGGCTCCACCTGACGCGTCTCGGGCCGGGCCGCGGTCGACTTGCGGTAGTCGAAGACCACCGGCCGGCGGTCCCGGCAGGCCAGCATCAGCGGTTCGAAGGCCGCCTCGTGGACCGGGATCCGCGGCTCGATGGCGCTGGACTGGCCCTCGTACGGGTTGTCGGCCTCCGGCATCCCGCCCGCCCGAAGCTTCTGCAGGGCGCCGCTGGCGGCTCCCGCGAGGCGGGCCTGCTGCCACACCTTGGCCGCCAGCCCCAGGGCCGCGGCCTCCTCCGCGTCGAGGGAGACCGGGGGCAGCCGGTTGCTGTCCCGGCGGGCCAGGTAGCCCGTCTCCCCCTCCAGGTTCTCCACCGTCTCGATCACCAGACCGAGTTCGCGCAGGTCGTCCTTGTCCCGCTCGAACATGCGGTTGAAGGACTCGTCGTTGCCGGCTTCCATGTAGGCCTCGATCGAACCGCGCAACTCGCGCTTGCTCAGCGGCCGGCGGGTCCCCAGCAGACACAGCGCCAGATTCATCAGACGCTCGGCCTTGGCAATCGCCATCGACGCCCTTCCCCCGTTCTCGACACACACTCGTGACCGTTGACCGTACCGCCCCGGCGGTCCCGGACAAAAAGCGAGGGCCCCCGCCTCACGGCGGGGGCCCCTGCACTGCTCACGGATGTTCCGTTCAGCCGACCTTGACCAGGTCGCAGACGAAGATCAGCGTCTCGCCCGGGGCGATCGCACCGCCGGCGCCACGGTCGCCGTAGGCCAGGTGGGCCGGGATGACCAGCTTGCGGCGGCCGCCGACCTTCATGCCCTGGACACCCTGGTCCCAGCCGGCGATGACCTGACCGACGCCGAGCTGGAACTGGAGCGCGGAACCGCGGTTCCAGGAAGCGTCGAACTCCTCACCGGTGGAGAAGGCCACACCCACGTAGTGGACGGAGACACGGTCGCCGGCCTTGGCCTCGGCACCGTCGCCCAGCCAGATGTCCTCCTTGACCAGGTCGGTCGGGGCCGGGCCCTCGGGGAAGTCGATCTCGGGCTTTTCGAGCTTGTCGCTCACGGAACTGCTCCTCAAACTATGTGGACAACCGGGACAGTCTTACATCACCGCGAGGATGTCGAGGCTGAAGACCAGCGTCGAGTTGGCCGGGATGGTCCCCTGCTCCTTGTCCCCGAAGCCCATGTCCGGCGGGATCACCAGCAGGATGCGGCTGCCGACCTTCTTGCCGACGATGCCGTCCTTCAGGCCCTTCACCTGCAGCTGCTCCAGCGGCCAGGTCACCGACTGCCCGGAGGTGTAGGTGCTCTCGAACGTCTTGTCGTCCTTCCAGGTCTTGCCGTGGAACTTGACGACGACGCTGTTCTTGTCCGTCACCGCCGGACCGTCGCCCTCCAGGACGTAGTTCGACACCAGCTTCGCCGGCGGGGTGACGTCCTTCGGGACGGCCACGGAGACTTCCTTGCCGTCCGTGTTCGTACCGACCTTCGGCAGGTCCTTGTTGTCCTGGGCGACTTCCTTGCCCGTCGCCGAGGCCGGGACGGTGGCACCCTTGACGATGTCCACGACGAAGACCAGCGTGGCGTTCCCCTTGATCTTCGGGGGCGAGCCCTGGGCTCCGTAGCCGAGGTCCGGCGGGATCACCAGCACGACGCGGCTGCCGACCTTCTGGCCCTCGAGGCCCTGGTCCCAGCCCTTGATGACGGCGCCGGCGCCGATCGTCACGTCGAACGGCTGACCCTTGCCGAAGCTCTGGTCGAAGGGCTCGGCACCGTCCCACACCTGGCCGTAGTAGTTGACCTGGGCAATGTCGCCCTTCTTCAGCACCTGGCCGGTGCCCTCCTTGACGGTCACCACCTTCAGCTCCTTGGGCGGCTCGCCCTTCCCCTTGGCCAGGGTGGGCGTCTCCCCGAACTCGGCGCCCTTCGTGATCGCGGGCGCCCCGTTCTTCATCTGGGCGGAGTCGGAGCCGCTGTCGTCGCCACACGCCGCTGTCGACAGCAGCAGAAGGGGTACGACAAGCAGGCCGGCAAGTCGGCGCACGTGTTCCTCAGATCTCAGACGGCAAGGCGGTCGCCCGCCACTCTAAGCCGTGCACAGGGCCCCGTACGAGAAACGTACGGGGCCCTGGCGAGAAGTGAGGCGTCACGCCGTCCGCTACATACCGGCGATCAGCTTCTCCACCCGGTCGTCCACCGACCGGAACGGGTCCTTGCACAGCACCGTCCGCTGCGCCTGGTCATTGAGCTTCAGGTGCACCCAGTCGACCGTGAAGTCCCGCCGCTGCTCCTGCGCCCGGCGGATGAAGTCGCCGCGCAGCCGCGCCCTCGTGGTCTGCGGGGGCACCGACTTGCCCTCGAAGATCTTGAGGTCGTTGCAGATCCGCGCCGCCTGCCCCTTGCGCTCCAGCAGGTAGTACAGCCCGCGCCGGCGGTGGATGTCGTGGTAGGCGAGGTCTATCTGGGCCACCCTCGGATTCGACATGGTCATGTTGTGCTTGCCGCGGTACCGCTCGATCAGCTGGTACTTCATCACCCAGTCGATCTCGGTGCCGATCCGGTCCAGGTCCTCCGCCTCGATCGCGTCCAGCGTGCGGCCCCACAGCTCCAGCACCTGGTCCACCACACCGGTACGGATGCCCCGGCGCTCGGCGAAGTCCACCGCCTTGTCGTAGTACTCCCGCTGGATCTCCAGCGCGGAGGCTTCCCGGCCGCTCGCCAGGCGCACCTTGCGCTGGCCCGTGATGTCGTGGCTGACCTCGCGGATCGCCCGGATCGGGTTCTCCAGGGTCAGGTCCCGCATCACCGTGCCCGCCTCGATCATGCGCAGCACCAGGTCGGTGGCTCCGACCTTCAGCAGCATGGTCGTCTCGGACATGTTCGAGTCGCCGACGATGACGTGGAGGCGGCGGTACCGCTCCGCGTCCGCGTGCGGCTCGTCGCGCGTGTTGATGATCGGCCGCGAACGCGTCGTGGCGGAGCTGACGCCCTCCCAGATGTGCTCGGCCCGCTGGCTCACGCAGTAGACCGCGCCCCGGGGGGTCTGCAGCACCTTGCCGGCGCCGCAGATCAGCTGGCGCGTGACGAGGAACGGAATGAGAATGTCCGCCAGGCGGGAGAATTCCCCGTGCCGGGCCACCAGGTAGTTCTCGTGGCAGCCGTACGAGTTGCCCGCCGAGTCGGTGTTGTTCTTGAAGAGATAGACGTCGCCCGCGATTCCCTCCTCGTGCAGGCGGCGTTCGGCGTCGACGAGCAGGCCTTCGAGAATGCGCTCGCCTGCTTTGTCGTGCGTGACCAACTCGGTCACGTTGTCGCATTCGGGAGTTGCATATTCCGGATGCGAACCCACGTCGAGGTAGAGGCGGGCGCCGTTCCGCAGGAAGACATTGCTGCTGCGGCCCCATGACACGACACGGCGGAAGAGGTAGCGCGCCACTTCGTCAGGAGACAGTCGGCGCTGTCCCCTGAACGTGCACGTGACGCCGTACTCGTTCTCCAGCCCGAAAATGCGGCGGTCCATGACTGAACATTACGCCTTCTGCCCTCTTCTGAAACCGGGTTCGCAGCCGCCGTTTCGATCAGTTCCCCCGAGCAGGCCGCCGAACGCCCGGCGCACGGGCCGTGAAGGCCACGGGCGCGCCGCACCGACGCGCCCGGACCTCACTGCGCCGACCGGGCCTGCGGGGCCACCTCGCCGGAGCCGTCCGGCACTCCCTGCGGCGAGCCCGCCACCGCACGGCTGCGCCCCGCAGTTGACAGCGCCCGCTGAGTCACCATCAGAACCAGCAGCGCCGCACCGCCCGCGGCGCACGCCACCCCGAAGCCCCACGCGGTGCCGCCCCGCTCCACCGCGGGGCCTGCGGCCGCCGTACCGATCGCCGCCCCCACACCGAAGAAGGTCACCAGCCACGAGAAGGCCTCGGTCACCGTGCCCGTCGGCGCGTGCCGGTCCACCACGATGAACGCGCACGCCAGAGCAGGCGCCAGGAACACGCCCGACAGCGCCGCCAGCGCCGTCATCGCCACCGGCCCCGGGGTCAGCAGCAACGGCAGGTAGCAGACCGCGAGCAGCGCGACCAGCAGCCGCAGCCGCCGCTCGGGCGCACCCGCCCACTGGCGGGCGCCGTAGAACACGCCGCCGATCAGGGCGCCCAGCCCGAGCGCCGCCATCAGCCAGCCGTAGACCGCCTGGCCCCCGTTGCCGTCCGCGTACGCCACACCGGCCACCGTGATCGAACCCAGCGCCATGCCCACGAAGAAGAACGCGCCGAGCAGCGCCAGCAGCCCGCGCGAGCGCAGGGCGCCCAGCCAGTGGGCCTCCCGCGGCTCCGAGCGCCACGTCCGCGACGGCTCGCTGGCGACGACGGACAGCGCGCCGAGCACCCCGATCGCGTTCAGGGCCAGCAGCGCCCCGGCCGGCGACCACACCGCGACGAACAGCGTCACCAGCAGCGGACCGACGGTGAACATGACCTCCTGGGCCACGGCGTCCATCGCGTACGCCGCGTGGACCTTCTCCTCGCGGCCCCCCAGCACGCTCGGCCACAGGGCCCGCAGCCCGCCCTCCAGTGGCGGCGTGAACAGCCCGCCGACCACCACCGCGGCGTACGCCGCGACCGCCGAGCCGGTACCCGCGAGCGCCAGCCACACCATGCCCAGCGCGGACAGGAGCGCCGCCGGCAGCTGCACGCGGGGCTGCCCGAACAGGTCCACGGCCCGCCCCAGCAACGGCTGGCCCACCGCGTTCGCCAGCCCGTACACGGCGGCCAGCGCCCCCGCCAGGCTGTAGCTGCCGCCCTCCGCGCGCGTGAACAGCACGATCGCGATCGGCGCGGTGGCGTTCGGCAGCCTGCCCACGAGCGTCCCCGCCAGCAGCCTCGCGGCGTGCCGGGTCCTCAGCAGCTCCGCGTATCCCGCGGCCATGACGGCCCCCTTCTGCCCGGACCCAGCCGGGGTAATACGTATAACGTGACTCGTCATACGTACCATGGCCACAGCCCACGGGTCCACCCCGCGGACGCGAAACCACCTCTGACCCCGCCCTGCAGGAGCCCCGTGTGACGAGACCCACCAGCCGGGACGTGGCCACCGCCGCCGGGGTCTCCCAGGCCACCGTCTCCCTCGTCCTCGGCGACAAATGGCCCGGCCGCGTCTCCGAACGCACCGCCGCCCACGTCCGCGAGACCGCCGCCCGGCTCGGCTACCGGCCCAACCTCGCCGCCCGCAACCTCCGCCTCGGCTCCACCCGCACCGCCCTCCTCGTCGTCCCCGCCCTCACCAACGAGTTCTTCGCCCGCGTCTACACCGGCGCCGCCCGCGTCGCCGCCGAACACGGCTTCGGCGTCGTCCTCTACCCCTCCCCCGACGGCACCGGCCCCGCCCGCGACCCCTTCGCCTCCGCCCGCGCCGCCCTCGACGGCGTCATCGCCTCCTCCATGGCCGCCCACGCCCTCCAGGCCATCGGCGGCGACACCCTCCCCCTCGTCATGCTCGACAGCGATCCCCGCGCCGGAGGCGCCGCCGCCCACGTCAACCTCGCCATGGCCGACGGCATGCGCCAGGTCACCGAACACCTCCTCGCCCTCGGCCACCGACGCTTCCTCCACCTCGCGTCCGCCATCGACTCCTGGACCTTCGACACCCGCGCCGAAGCCCTCACGACCCTCCTGGGCCCCGGCACCGAGCTGCGCACCGTACGGTCCCCCCTCACCGCCGATGGCGCCCGTACGACCATGGAAGCCGCCCTCGCCGCCCCCCTGGGCCGGCCGACCGCCGTCGTCTGCGACGACGACATCCTCGCCGCCGGCGCCTGCAAGGCCGCCCGCCGCCTCGGCCTGCGCGTCCCCGAGGACCTCTCCGTCACCGGCTTCGACGACCTCGCCCTCGCCACCGCCGTCGAGCCCGAGCTCACCACGGTCCGCCTCCCCGCCGAACGCGTCGGCGAACAGGGCATGACCGCCCTCCTCGCCGTCCTCGAAGGCGCCGCCTGGACCGCCCCCGACATCCCCGTCACCCTCGTCGTCCGCGACTCCACCGGCCCCGCCCCGGCGGCCTGAACCCGGACACGACGAAGCCCCGGCCACCCCCGAAGGGGCGACCGGGGCCGCACGCCCGTCCGCTCGACGCCCTACTCGGCCTCGTCCTCCGGCGCCTCGTCGTTCGACACCGCGTCCGCCTGCGCGGCGGCCGGCACGTCCGCCTCCAGCAGCCGCGACAACTGCCGGCCCCGGATCCGCTTGAACTTGCGCTGCTGCGACCGGGTCCGGTCCAGCACCGCCACCTCCAGCCGCTCCGCCGGAATCGCCTTGTCGGCGCCGTTGGCCTGGCTGGACAGCGCCGCCACCGCCAGCTTCAGCGCCTCCGACAGGGTCATCCCGTCCTGGTGGCGCTGGTCCAGGTAGGTGCTGATCTGCTCGGCGTTGCCGCCGACCGCGACCGAGCCGTGCTCGTCCACGATCGACCCGTCGTGCGGCAGCCGGTAGATCTGGTCACCAGCGGCCGTCGCACCGACCTCGGCCACCACCAGCTCCACCTCGTACGGCTTCTCGCCGGCACTGGAAAAGATCGTGCCGAGGGTCTGCGCGTACACGTTGGCCAGCCCACGGGCCGTCACATCGTCACGGTCGTAGGTGTATCCGCGCAGATCCGCGTAGCGCACACCGCCGATCCGCAGGTTCTCGTACTCGTTGTACTTGCCGGCGGCCGCGAAGCCGATCCGGTCGTAGATCTCGCTGAACTTGTGCAGCGCGCGGGACGGGTTCTCGCCGACGAACACGATGCCGTCGGCGTACTGCAGCACGACGAGGCTGCGACCGCGGGCGATGCCCTTCCGGGCGTATTCCGCCCGGTCGGCCATGGCCTGCTGGGGTGACACATAGAACGGAGTCGACACCGGCTTTCCGTCCCTTTCTTCTGGGCGACGAGGTGACGGGCGGTCAGAGCAGGGCGGCGCGCGGCCCGTCGGGCTGCTCCAGCCGACGGTTGGTGACCGAACGGGCGAGCTCCTGCGACTCGTCGTCGGTCAGCCTGCGGAACCCCTCGTCCGTGATGACGGTGACGATCGGGTAGATGTGGCGGTACAGGTCCGGCCCGCCGGTCGCCGAGTCGTCGTCGGCGGCGTCGTACAGCGCCTGCACCACCAGCGTGGTGGCCTGCTCCTCGGTCAGATCGGGGCGGTAGAGCTTCTTCATGGAGCCCCGCGCGAAGATCGAACCGGAACCGGTCGCCGCGTAGCCGTGCTCCTCGGAGCGGCCGCCGGTGACGTCGTAGGAGAAGATGCGGCCCTTCTCCTTGCTCTCGTCGTAGCCGGCGAAGAGCGGCACGACGGCCAGGCCCTGCATCGCCATGCCGAGGTTGCTCCGGATCATGGTGGAGAGCCGGTTGGCCTTGCCCTCCAGGGAGAGGGTCGTCCCCTCCACCTTCTCGAAGTGCTCCAGCTCCAGCTGGAACAGCTTGACCATCTCCACGGCCAGGCCGGCCGTACCGGCGATGCCGACCGCGGAGTACTCGTCGGCCGGGAACACCTTCTCGATGTCCCGCTGCGCGATCATGTTCCCCATGGTCGCCCGCCGGTCACCGGCGAGCACGACCCCGCCGGGGAAGGTGGCGGCCACGATGGTCGTCCCGTGCGGCGCCTCGACGACACCCTCCGGCAGCCTGCGGTTGCCGGGCAGCATCTCGGGCGAGTGCGCGCCCAGGAAGTCCATGAAGGACGACGACCCCGGCGTCAGGAAGGCTGCCGGTAGACGCCCTGTGCTACGAGTGTTGGGTTCCACAGGTTTCCTTCCACGTAAGCGGCTGCACGCCTCATGACGTCCGGCCGATCCTTGAACTGCCCCAGGGCTGCGTTACAGCTGAAGCACAGTACGCCTCGGACCTTACCCGTCTGATGATCGTGATCCACATGCTCTGCCGGAGCATTCTGGCAGAGCAGGCAGCTCCCGCCCTGGGCTTCGATCATGGCGTCACGCTCGTCCTCGGTGATGCCGTAGTGGCGCTTGAAGTACGAGGCCCGGTTCCGTTGTGCTCGGCACTCTCCGCAGTAGCTGGCCCAGCCGTCCGAACTCGTCCTGTTCCGCTCCCACTGCGAGTGAGGTTTGACATCCCCGCATTGGGGACACCGTTTATGGCCGGATGGCACAGGCACCTTCACCCGTACCGTCCGCCCCTTCGCCTCTTGCTTCTGCTTGTAGTGCTCGGCCTGGCATTCACGGCAGTACGCCTGCAGACCGTCCCTCATTGCGCGATTACTTGCGAAGGCCTCACGTAACTGAACGCGTTTGCATCGCGAGCAGCACTTCATGCCTTCTTTTGCCGCTTCGGCCACCCCGCCCCTGACCTTCGATTCGAAGGTTAAATGACTACAGCGAGCCCTACTGGCCACCCTTTTGTACGAACGACCTCACGAAATCCTCGGCGTTCTCCTCCAAGACGTCGTCAATCTCGTCAAGTACGGAGTCGACGTCGTCGGAGAGCTTTTCCTGGCGCTCCTTGAGGTCGGTCGATTCTTCGACCGCGGCCTCCTCGACCTCCTCGGTCGAGCGCGTCGCCTTCTGCTGTCCGCCGCCGGTGTCCTTGGTCGCCATGTCTACCTCACCCCGCTCGGTTCGCACGCTCATGTCGAGAGACCCCGGGATTCGGGATCTCTCAAGATCAGACCCTACGTCGGACCCTATAGGGAGGGTCCGACATTCGTCCCCGCACTTGTTCAAAAGGTCGCGGAACAACGTCCGGTTCTTCTCATGATTCCCGGACCGGTGGCCTTTCAGCCGCGCTCACTGCCCCGAAAGTACCCGGACCAGGTCCTCCGCCGTGCGGCAGCGGTCCAGGAGCTCCTTCACATGGTTGCGGGTCCCCCGCAGGGGTTCGAGGGTCGGGACGCGCTGGAGCGAGTCCCGCCCCGGTAGATCGAAGATCACCGAGTCCCACGAGGCCGCCGCCACGTCGTCCGCGTACTGCTCCAGGCAGCGTCCGCGGAAGTACGCCCTGGTGTCCTCCGGAGGCTTGCTCCGGGCCCGTTCCACCGCCGGCTCGTCCACCAGCCGCTTCATCTTGCCGCGGGCCACCAGACGGTTGTACAGGCCCTTCTCGGGCCGTACGTCCGAGTACTGCAGGTCGACCAGGTGCAGCCGCGCCGCGTCCCAGTCCAGCCCGTCCCGGCGCCGGTAGCCCTCCAGGATCTCCCGCTTGGCGATCCAGTCCAGCTCGCCCGCCAGGCTCATGGGGTCGCTCTCCAGGCGGCCCAGGACGTCCTCCCAACGGGACAGCACGTCCTTGGTCTGCTCGTCGGCGTCCGTACCGAAACGCTCGTCCACGTACTTCCTGGCCAGCTCGAAGTACTCCATCTGAAGCTGCACCGCGGTCAGTGTCCGGCCGCTGCGCAGCGTGATGAGGTGGCCGAGGTCCGGATCGTGGGAGACCTGGTGGAGGGTGCGAACGGGCTGGTCGACGGCGAGGTCGACGTTGATGAACCCGTCCTCGATCATGGACAGCACGAGGGCGGTCGTGCCGAGCTTGAGGTAGGTGGAGATCTCCGAGAGGTTCGCGTCGCCGATGATCACGTGGAGCCGGCGGTACTTCTCGGCGTCGGAGTGCGGCTCGTCCCGGGTGTTGATGATGGGCCGCTTCAGGGTGGTCTCCAGGCCGACCTCGACCTCGAAGTAGTCCGCGCGCTGGCTGATCTGGAAGCCGTGCTCGCGGCCGTCCTGGCCGATGCCCACGCGTCCCGCCCCGGTCACGACCTGTCGCGAGACGAAGAAGGGGGTCAGGTGGCGCACGATCTCCGAGAAGGGGGTCTCCCGCTTCATCAGGTAGTTCTCGTGCGTGCCGTAGGAGGCGCCCTTGTTGTCGGTGTTGTTCTTGTAGAGGTGGATGGGCTGGGCCCCGGGCAGCTGGGCGGCCCGGACGGCGGCCTCGGCCATGATCCGTTCGCCGGCCTTGTCCCAGAGCACGGCGTCCAGCGGGTTGGTGATCTCCGGCGAGCTGTACTCGGGGTGCGCGTGGTCGACGTAGAGCCGTGCGCCGTTCGTCAGGATGACGTTGGCGAGACCGATGTCCTCGTCGGTCAGCTGGCTGCTGTCGGCGGCCTCGCGGGCGAGGTCGAAGCCGCGGGCGTCCCGCAGCGGGTTCTCCTCCTCGAAGTCCCAGCGGGCGCGTCGCGCCCGGTGCATCGCCGCCGCGTAGGCGTTGACGATCTGGGACGAGGTGAGCATGGCATTGGCGTTCGGGTGACCGGGGACGGAGATCCCGTACTCCGTCTCGATCCCCATTACTCGCCGTACGGTCATGCGGCCCTCCTTGCCCGGCGGCGCCCCCCTCCGGGGGCGGCGCTCAAGTACCGCTGGTGCTCCGGTGCGTGTGACTGTGCGGTGCCCGTCCCCGCACTGCGCGACCGGCGGTACGGAAGAGCCTAGAACCACTGCGCGCTCGTGGGGAGATCATTTCCGTCATTGAATCTGCCCTGTCACCGGCTGGAATACGGCCGGTCGATCGGTCGGGTAAAGCAGGCGGCTGCGGATGCCCGGGGAGGGCATCCGCAGCCGCTCCGCATCAGAGGTACTGACCGGTGTTCGCCACCGTGTCGATGGAGCGTCCGGTGTCCGCGCCTTGCTTTCCGGTGACGAGGGTGCGGATGAATACGATCCGCTCGCCCTTCTTACCGGAGATGCGGGCCCAGTCGTCCGGGTTGGTGGTGTTCGGCAGGTCCTCGTTCTCCTTGAACTCGTCCACACATGCCTGGAGGAGGTGGGAGACCCGGAGGCCCTTCTGGTTGTGTTCGAGGAAAGCCTTGATGGCCATCTTCTTGGCACGGTCCACGATGTTCTGGATCATCGCGCCCGAGTTGAAGTCCTTGAAGTAGAGGACTTCCTTGTCGCCGTTGGCGTACGTGACCTCGAGGAAGCGGTTCTCCTCGGTTTCGGCGTACATCTGCTCGACGACGGTCTGGATCATGCTGTGGACGGTGCCGGCCGTGGAGCCCTGGTGTTCGGACAGGTCGTCCGTGTGCAGGGGCAGCGAGGCCTTGAGGTACTTCGCGAAGATGTCCTTCGCGGCCTCGGCGTCCGGGCGCTCGATCTTGATCTTCACGTCGAGACGGCCGGGGCGCAGGATGGCCGGGTCGATCATGTCCTCGCGGTTGGAGGCGCCGATGACGATGACGTTCTCCAGGCCCTCCACGCCGTCGATCTCGGCGAGGAGCTGCGGGACGATGGTGTTCTCCACGTCCGAGCTGACACCGGATCCGCGGGTGCGGAAGAGGGATTCCATCTCGTCGAAGAAGACGATGACGGGGGTGCCCTCGCTGGCCTTCTCGCGGGCCCTCTGGAAGACCAGGCGGATGTGCCGCTCGGTCTCGCCGACGTACTTGTTGAGGAGTTCGGGGCCCTTGATGTTCAGGAAGTACGACTTCCCCTGGGCCTGTCCGGTCACCTCGGCGACCTTCTTGGCAAGGGAGTTGGCGACGGCCTTGGCGATGAGCGTCTTGCCGCAGCCGGGCGGGCCGTAGAGCAGGATGCCCTTCGGGGGCCGCAGTTCGTGTTCCTTGAACAGGTCGGGGTAGAGGTACGGGAGCTCGACCGCGTCGCGGATCAGCTCGATCTGGTCGCCCAGGCCGCCGATCTTGTCGTAGTCGATGTCGGGGACCTCTTCGAGGACCAGGTCCTCGACCTCGCTCTTGGGGACGACCTCGTAGACGTAGCCGGAGCGGGGTTCGAGCAGGAGGGCGTCGCCGGGGCGGATGGTGATGTCCAGGAGCGGCTCGGCGAGCCTCACCACCCGTTCCTCGTCGGTGTGCCCGACCACCAGGGCGCGCTCGCCGTCCTCGAGGATCTCCTTGAGGGTGACGATGTCCCCGGCCCGCTCGAACTCCATGGCCTCGACCACGTTGAGGGCCTCGTTGAGCATGACCTCCTGGCCGCGCCGGAGGTCTTCCGGGTCGACGCTGGGGCTGACGTTCACGCGGAGCTTTCGGCCTCCGGTGAAGATGTCGACGGTGCCGTCCTCGTTCGCCTGGAGGAAGACACCGAAGCCTGCCGGCGGCTGTGCGAGCCGGTCGACTTCTTCCTTGAGGGCCACGATCTGGTCACGGGCCTCACGGAGGGTATTCGCCAGTCGTTCGTTCTGTGCGGAGACGCCGGCCAGATTTGTCTGGAGCTCGACGATCCGCTCTTCGAGAATCCTCGTGTGTCGCGGAGAGTCGGCGAGCTTACGTCGCAGGACGGCGATTTCCTGCTCGAGATAGGCAACCTGGCCGGCGGGGTCCTCGGACCCTCGCGCGGGCCGGATGCCGCGGTTGATGTCGTCGTCGTGGGCTGCCACGGTCCTCACCTCCTCCAAGGGGAGCTGGACGCTTCCTGACCCTACCTGGGCTGGTGGTGATTGAAACCCCTAGATCACAAAGACGATAGAGGTGTGTCCGATCTTCACCCTTGCGTACTCCCTCACGCCAAGGAAATACCCACCCCTCAAACTCGGGAAGCCGCCGGTTGTAAGGTCGAAGTGTTCAACACCCGTCAGGGCCCGCGCGACTTGCTGCGGGTTGTGACCGGGATGGATCACTCACCGCAGGGAACGGCAGGAGATATGACCGTGCAGCAGGACGCTCCGACGGGCGGCGCCGGTGGGGCCGGCGAGCCGCTAGAGGTCTGGATCGACCAGGACCTCTGCACCGGGGACGGCATCTGCGCGCAGTACGCGCCCGAGGTGTTCGAGCTGGACATCGACGGTCTGGCGTACGTGAAGAGCGCGGACGACGAGCTGCTGCAGGAGGTGGGGGCGACCACTCCGGTGCCGCTGCCGCTGCTCCAGGACGTGGTGGACTCGGCGAAGGAATGCCCGGGCGACTGCATTCACGTAAGGCGCGTTTCGGACGGGGTGGAGGTCTTCGGCCCGGACGCGGAGTGACGCTTCAAACACTCCTGGCGGCCGAGTCCGTCAGCTCCTGGCGGAATTTTCCGTCGGCCCAGCGCCACTTGGCGAGCTGCTTCTTGTCGGGGCAGCAGCGCGGGACCTCGGGTCCGGAGTAGCCGAGGAGGCTCGCGGTGACCGTCCGGTCGCGCACGGTCAGTTCCGTGGCGGTCCGGCGCTGCGGCGTGTCCAGCAGGGTGGCCACGACGCGGGGGCGGGCGCCCTCGGCCCGGTCCTGGGTGAGTACGTAGATCGCGTGGGGCGGGGTGCCGGAGCCCGCGTCGCAGCGGACCGCCGCCACGGTCTCGGGGCGGCCGTCGCCGTCGAGGTCGCCCTGGGCGGTGGCGGTGACGGCCTGGGGCGCGCCCTTGCAGTCGAGGGGGTAGGCGACCGCCGCCGGGTCGGGTGCGGTGGCCTGGGGGCCCTTCGCGGAGGGCTCGTCGGTGGCGGCGGGGGTGCCGGTGGCCGGCTGTACGAATCCCGCGGCGGCTATGACGGCGGCCATGGCGGTGGCCGTGGCGAGCCAGTGGAGGGGCCTGGCCCGGGTGTGGGCCAGGGGGTCCGGGGTTGCCAGCGTGGCGGGGGTGTGCAGCACGCGGGGTGTCTCCTGTGCGAAGGGTGACGGGGAGCCAGCATCGTGCCACACCTCACACGGGGGTGGAACGGCAGGGGCCGGGTCGGCACGGGGACAACGAAAAGGCGCTGTGGCGTAGTTCCCCCGGGGTCGGGGGAACTACGCCACAGCGCCGTCGTGTTGGGTCGGACGGGGGTTACGCGGAGCGGTCGCTGCCGGGGCCCTCGTAGTCCTCGCCGTAGGCGCCCTTGGCGGGGCGGCGGCGGCGCATGGGGGGCTCGACGCCGTCCGCGAGGCGGCGGGCGGTGACGAGGAAGCCGGTGTGGCCGATCATGCGGTGGTCCGGCCGGACGGCCAGGCCTTCGACGTGCCAGTTGCGGATCATCGATTCCCAGGGCTGCGGCTCGGCGAAGCAGCCGATCTCGCGGATGGACTCGACGGTCTTGGACAGCTGGGTGGTGGTGGCCACGTAGCAGCAGAGGATGCCGCCGGGGACGAGGGCCTTGGAGACGGCCTCCAGGCATTCCCAGGGGGCGAGCATGTCCAGGATGACGCGGTCGACGTCGGTGTCGGACAGGTTGTCCTGGAGGTCGCCCACGGTGAGCTGCCAGGCCGGGTGGGGGCCGCCGAAGTAGCGTTCCACGTTGGCGGTGGCGATCTCGGCGAAGTCCGCGCGGCGCTCGTAGCTGTGGAGCATGCCCTGGTCGCCGATGGCGCGCAGCAGGAAGCTGCTCAGGGAGCCGGAGCCCACGCCCGCTTCCACGACGCGGGCGCCGGGGAAGATGTCGGCGAAGGCCAGGATCTGGCCCGCGTCCTTGGGGTAGACCACGGCGGCGCCGCGGGGCATGGACAGGACGTAGTCGGGGAGCAGGGGGCGCAGCGCGAGGTACGCGACGTTCCCCGTGGTACGGACAACACTGCCTTCGGGAGCACCGATCAGCTCGTCGTGGGGGAAGGAACCCTTGTGGGTGTGGAAATTCTTCCCGGCTTCGAGCGTGAACGTGTAGTGGCGGCCCTTGGGGTCGGTGAGCTGAACCTGGTCCCCGACCTTGAAGGGCCCGCGTCGGCGGGCGGCACCGGTCGGTTCGGACATGTGACCAGTGTATTGGCTTCAGGACTGGGGCCGTGCCATGGCCTTCACGAAGGCCTTCTCGACGTCGAGGGTGGACAGGACGCCGTAGATGGCGCCGCCGGGTTCGAGGACGAGGTATTCGGTGGCGGGGTTGGCGCGGAGGTGGTCGAGGAGTTCTTCGCCGGTGAGTTCCGCGGAAACCTTCATGCCGTCGGTGAGGTCCTGGGCGAGGGTGCTGACGGCGACCCAGGGGCGGCGGTGTTCGGGGACGGAGGCGATGGCGCTCTCGCGGACGATGGCGGTGGGGTCCCCGTGGCCGTCGACGACGACGAGGGCGCGTGCTCCGGCTTCGTTGGCGCGGCGGAGGGCTTCGGAGAGGGGGGTGGCGTTCTCGACGGGGATGGCGCGGCGGGTGAGGCTGCGGGCGCGCAGTTCGGGGAGGTGTTCGCGCAGGCGGGCCATGCGGAGGCTGTTGCCGGCTCCGGTCCAGATGATGGCGGCCAGGATGGCGGCGAGGAGGGCGTCCATGACGGTGTCCATGCCGCCGGTCTCCTCGGTGCGGTTGCCGAGGAGTCCGGTGTGGGTGAGCAGGGGCAGGCCGAGGAGGACGGCGACGGCGAGGGCGCGGCCGACCCAGGCGGCGGCGACGGTGCCGGCCATCGGTTTGCCGGTGATGCCCCAGATGACGGCGCGGAGCATGCGGCCGCCGTCGAGGGGGAGGCCGGGGAGCAGGTTGAAGGCCGCGACGAGCAGGTTGGAGATCATGAGGCCGGCCAGGAGGACGCCGGGGACGGTCGCGGGGTCGACGGCCTTCATGCCGAGGTAGAAGCCGCCTGCGAGGAGGAGGGAGAGCAGGGGGCCGACGAAGGCGAGGACGAATTCACGGCCGGGGGTCTCGGACTCCTTCTCGATCTCGGAGACTCCGCCGAAGAACTGGAGCTGGATGCGGCGGACGGGGAGTTTGAAGCGGAGGGCGGCGACGGTGTGGGCGAGTTCGTGGACGAGGACCGAGGCGTAGAAGGCGACGGCGAAGAAGAGGGAGACGAGGTAGCGGACGGGTCCGAGGTCGGGCAGGACGCGGTCGAGCTGGTCCCCGAAGACCCAGGTGATGAGGGCGGCGACGAGGAACCAGCTGGGCGAGACGTAGACGGGCACGCCGAAGGGGCGGCCCATGAGGAGTCCGCCGCCCGGTCCTGAGCGCCGTTTGTCGCGCCCGCCGGTCTGGTCGGTGTCTGCCACGTCTGTCCTTCGTTCGGTGCTGGGGGTTCTCGTGCGGTTCGTGTGGGTTCTCGTCGTGCGGGGCGCGGTGTGGGGAGCGCCCGGTGATGCTCCGATCATGCAGTGCGAGGGGGGTCGGCGTCGATGGTATGCGCGTGCTGTCGGTCGCGGGTCGTAGGGTTTTGTCCATGACGACGAGCCCCGGTGCCGTGCCCGGTGCGGCCGAAGCCGCAAGCCCGGGCGCGGTGGCGCCCACTTCGCTCTCTCCTTCCCGGGCGAGCGATTTCATGCAGTGCCCGCTGCTGTACCGGTTCCGGGTGATCGACAAGCTGCCGGAGAAGCCGAGCGCGGCGGCCACGCGGGGGACGCTGGTGCACGCGGTGCTGGAGCGGCTCTTCGACCATCCCGCGCAGGAGCGGACGGCGCCGCGGGCGAAGGAGCTGGTTCCGGGGCAGTGGGACCGGTTGCTGCGGTCGCGGCCGGAGCTGTCGGAGCTGTTCCCGGAGGGTGACGAGGGGGAGGGGCTGGCGCGGTGGCTGACGGAGGCCGAGGCGCTGGTCGAGCGCTGGTTCACGCTGGAGGACCCGACACGGCTGGAGCCGGTGGAGCGCGAGTTCTTCGTGGAGACGGAGCTGGAGTCGGGGCTGCGGCTGCGCGGGATCATCGACCGGGTGGACGTGGCGCCGACGGGTGAGGTGCGGATCGTCGACTACAAGACGGGCAAGGCGCCGCGGCCGGAGTACGCCGAGGGTGCGCTGTTCCAGATGAAGTTCTACGCGCTGGTGGTGTGGCGGCTGAAGCAGGTCGTGCCGCGGCGGCTGCAGCTGGTGTACCTGGGCAGTGGGGACGTGCTGACGTACGACCCGGTGGTGGCGGACCTGGAGCGGGTGGAGCGCAAGCTCCTCGCGCTGTGGGAGGCGATCCGGGAGGCGACGGAGACGGGTGAGTGGCGGCCGCGTCCGACGAAGCTGTGCGGCTGGTGCGATCACCAGGCGTCGTGTCCGGAGTTCGGCGGTACTCCCCCGGTGTATCCGCTGCCGGTGGTGCCGAGGCCGGCGGTGAGCCCGGAGGCCGGCTAGCAGGGGCTGCCGGGGGCGGGATTCCTTGATCGTCGGGTCAGGGCAGAATGGGCGTGTCCGCCCGAGCCGTCCGACGAATACGAGGTATCGCCCGTGGCCATCCGCGTTCTCCTGGTCGACGACCAGCCCCTGTTGCGCACCGGCTTCCGGATGATCCTGGAGGCGGAGGAGGACCTGGCGGTGGTCGGCGAGGCCGGGGACGGCCTGCAGGCGCTGGACCAGGTGCGGGCGCTGCAGCCGGACGTGGTGCTGATGGACATCCGGATGCCTCGGATGGACGGGGTCGAGGCGACGCGCCGGATCACCGGTCCGGGGCGGGACGGTCCGGCGAAGGTGCTGGTGCTGACCACGTTCGATCTGGACGAGTACGTGGTGGAGGCGCTGCGGGCGGGGGCCAGCGGCTTCCTGCTGAAGGACGCGCCGGCCGGCGAGCTGGTGCAGGCGATCCGGGTGGTGGCGGCGGGCGAGGCGATGCTCGCGCCGAGCATCACGCGCCGGCTCCTGGACAAGTACGCGGGGCACCTGCCGTCGGGTGAGGAGCGCCTCCCGGACACGCTGGGGACGCTGACCGAGCGCGAGGTGGAGGTGCTGAAGCTGGTGGCGCGGGGCCTGTCGAACGCGGAGATCGCCGCGGACCTGTTCGTGAGCGAGACGACGGTCAAGACGCACGTGGGGCACGTGCTGACGAAGCTGGGGCTGCGTGACCGGGTCCAGGCTGCGGTGTACGCGTACGAGAGCGGTCTGGTGCGGCCCGGGGCCCAGTAGCCGCGTCCGCCGCCGGTCCTGGCCGGCCCGGGAACGGGCACGGGGCCGCACGCGCGAGGGAAGGTCGCGCGTGCGGCCCCGTGGTGTGTCCGGGGGCGGTCCGGAGGATCAGCCCTTGCTGATCTCCCAGAAGCGGAAGACCGTGGAGGCGTCCAGGGACCACTGCAGGCCGTTCACGTTCTGGCGGGTGACGGCGTACTGCTTGCCCTGCCAGAGCGGGAGGAGCGGGAGCTCGTCGGCGACGATGTCCTGCAGCCGGTTGTAGTCGGTGTTGGCCGCGGTGCGGTCGGACTTCGCGGAGGTCGACGGGATGATCGTCCCGGTGATCTCCTTGTTGTCGTAGTTGTTGTTCAGGACGTTGCCCGGGCCGAAGAACGGCTGGGTGAAGTTGTCGGCGTCCGGGTAGTCGGGGACCCAGCCCTTGACGTAGATGCCGTACTTGCCCGCCTGGATGTCCTTCTCGTACTGCTCGTACTCGACGGACTTGACGTCGGCCTCGAAGAGGCCGCTGTCGTTGAGCTGCTTGGCGATGACCTCGAACTGCTGGTCGGTGGAGGGGCCGTAGCGGGACGGGGTCGAGTACAGGGTGACCTTCACCTTGCCGTTGATGTTCGCGGCCTTGAGGACGGCCTTGGCCTTCTCGGGCTGCGGGGTGCCGCCGTAGCGGTCGAAGAACGGCGTGGTGTGGCCGGCGATGCCGGTCGGCACGATGGAGTAGAGCGCGGTGGCGGTGCCGGCGTACACGTCCTTGACGAGGGCCTCGCGGTCCACGAGGTAGGCGATGGCCTTGCGCACGGGGAGCTTGCCGACGACGGGGTCGTTGACGTTGAAGACCATGTGCTCGACCTCGGCGCCCGTGCCTTGGACGACGTCGACCTTGTTGTCGCCGGTCTTGGAGGAGGCGAGGGCGGCGATGTCCTTGGCGGCGAGGCCGCGGAAGGCGAAGTCGACGTCTCCGCTTTCCAGGGTGGTCTTGAGGCCGGCCTGGTCGCCGTTGAAGAACTTCAGGGTGACGCCGGTGTTCTTGGGCTTGGCCTTGCCCGAGTAGGACTCGTTGACCGAGAAGGTGGCGCTCTTCTCGCTGAAGGAGTCGAGCTTGTAGACGCCGGAGCCGACGGCCTTGTTGTCGGTGCGGAGCTTGTCGGCCGGGTACTCGCGGTGGTCGACGATGGAGCCCGCACCCGAGGCGATCTTGCTCGGGAAGGTGGCGTCGGAGTTCTTCAGGCGGAAGACGACGGTCCGCTCGTCGGGGGCGTCGATGCCCGCGATCGAGGAGAGCATGACGGCGGGGCCGTTCTCGTCGTTGATCTTCAGGGTGCGCTCGAAGGAGTGCTTGACGTCCTTCGAGGTGAGTTCGTGGCCGTTGCTGAACTTCAGGTCGGGCTTCAGCGTGCACTTGAAGAGCTTGCTGTCGCCGCCCTCGAAGGCGCAGCTCTGCGCGGCGTCGGGCTCGGGGGTGGTGCCGCCCTTGGGGAAGCTCAGCAGCGACTGGAAGACGTTGTTGAAGAGCAGCCAGGAGCCCGGGTCGTAGCCGGACGCCGGGTCGGTGGACTTCACCTTGTCGGATATGCCCATGACCACGCCCTTGCCGCTGCCGGCATTGGAGCCATCGGTCGAACCGCAACCGCTGAGCAGCGCGGCGGCGGTGGCCGCGCCGAGCGGGGCCGCCAGCCACTGGTTACGTCGATTCACGCGAACGTCCTTCACAGTCGAACTGTTTCGTTGCTCCGGCCCGCGACACCCGCTGCCGGTCTTTGCCTTGCTCAGCCGCTTACGCCGCGGCCGAGCTCCCACAACTGGAGGTCGGAGATGGCGTTGACCGACCACTCCACTCCGGTGATCCCGTCGCGTGCGGCGACGTACTGCTTGCCCTGCCACAGGGGCAGGACGGGTACGTCCTCGGCGACGATGTCCTGTATCTCCGTGATCGCGGGGACGGCGACGTTACGGTCGACCGCGCGCCGGGATTCGGGGAGGAGCCTGGTGCGCACCGCGTTGTTGGCGTACGGCGTGCCCAGGAAGTTGTCCTGCTCCAGGAACGGGGCGAGGAAGTTGTCGGCGTCCGGGTAGTCGGGGAACCAGCCGAGCCCGTAGGCGGCGTGGTCGCCCTTCTTCTGCGCGGGGCGGAAGTCGCCCCATTCGCTGCCCTGGACGGTGATGTCGAAGAGCTGGGTGGAGTTGAGCTGGGCCTTGAGGGCCTCGAACTCCGCCGCCGTGCCGTCGCCGTAGTGGTCGCTGGTGTAGTGCAGCGTCAGCTTGACCGGGGTCTTGATCCCGGCCTCCTTCAGGAGCGCGGCGGCCTTGGGCGTGTTGCCGTCGCCGTACTTGTTGTAGAAGGAGTTGACGTGACCGGTCACGGAGGTGGGGACCAGCGAGTAGAGCGGCTGGGCGGACTTGCCGTAGACCTTGGAGATCAGCGCGCTGCGGTCGACGGCGGCGGCGAGCGCCTGGCGCACGGCCTTGTCCTTGACGACGGGTGCGTCGGTGTTGAAGCCGAGGTAGCGGATCTCCAGGCCGGGCATCGGGACCAGCTTGACGCCCTTGGGCGGGTTGGCGCTGAGCTCGGTGATCTGGGCGGGCGACAGGGTGCGGGAGACCATGTGGATCTTCCCGTCGGTGAGGGCCTTGCCCATGGCGGTGGAGTCGGCGTAGGTGCGCAGCTCGACCTTGTCGTTCTGCAGCTTGATGTCGCCCTTGTAGTGGGGGTTCTTGCTGAAGACGGCGCGGACGAGGCGGTTCTCCTTGACCTCGGCCTTCATGGTGTACGGCCCGGAGCCGTCCACTTCGAAGCCCTCGCGGAGCTTCTTGGCGTCGTAGCTCTTCTCGCTGACGATGCCGGCGGCGGGGGTGGAGAGCTTGAAGGGGAAGGTCGCGTCCGGGGTCTTCAGGTGGAAGACGACGGTGTCCTCGCCCTTGATCTCGACGTTGTCGAGGGTGGAGAGCAGCGAGGAGGGGCCGTTCTCGTCCTTGATGGCGAGGACCCGGTCGATGGAGAACTTGACGTCCTTGGCGGTGAGCGGGTCGCCGCTGGCGAACTTGAGCCCGGGGCGCAGGGTGCAGCGGTAGCTCTCGTTGCCGGAGTCGGTGAAGCGGCAGGCGGAGGCCGCCTCGGGGACGGGCTGGCCGCCGCCCCGCGGGGTGTGCATCAGCGTCTGGACGGTCTGGCGCAGGATGTTCCAGGCGCCGGCGTCGTAGGCGTACGCGGGGTCGAAGGGGGCGGGAGCGAAGTCTGCGGCCTCGAACCGGTCGGTGGTCCCGACGACGATCGCCGCGGATCCTGCGCCTCCCCCGCTCGCGGTGCCGCATGCGGCCAGCGCGGGGGTGAGCAGTCCGGCCGCGGCCGTCAGCACCATGGTCTTGCGGTTCATGCTGGAAGTACTCCCTGTAACCGGCACTTGCTCAAAGCGGTGTGAAGGGCACTTCGCGGCGGTCGCCCGTTCGGGGCGGAACGATCGGGCCGGTGTTGTGACGATCGGTCCACGCGGTTCCGGAACAGGGGTGTGTGTCCGGGACGCGGCTGGGTGCGGCGCAGTGCCCGGATCGACACTAGTGCTCCGGGGAGGGGTGGCCGGAACGCACCGGACTTGGGGCGTAATCGCACCGTGATCGGAGCGAACTGCCTGTTCACAGGCAGGGCTCCGCAGATTCGGGCAGGGGCTGATCAATGCGGACACATGGGAAGCCGGACGGGCCCCCGGACAGGGCCGTCGGGGGTGTGGCGCGTGACCAAGGTCACCCTGCGCAACGGCCCCGAAGGGGATGGAATTTCAGCCTCCGGGGCCTGCGACGGAAGATCCTTCCGTCGCAGCGCACCCTGACCGGGTTCCGTTCGGCACGGAGCGTATCCGAGGCAATCCGGTGCGTGGCAATGCATACCGATGTAGGTCAGTGCATGCCGATGTGTCCGCTTGCGCTGCGTGCACGCCGGCCGGGAGCGCGCCGGGCGGTGGGGCAGGCCGGATCGTCACTCTCGGTAGGCGTTCTCAGTTCATCGGGGCGATGAGGGAGCGCAGGAACGCGAGGTCCACGTCCTCCAGGGACCGGACGACCGTGCGCCCCGGAGCCGGTTCGATGACACCGACGGAGGGGATCGCCACGACCCGGCAGCCGGCGGCCTCGGCGGCCGCCACACCGGTGCGGGTGTCCTCGATGACGGCGCACCGCGAGGGGTGGGCGCCCAGCGACCGCGCGGCGAACAGGTACGGGTCGGGGTGCGGCTTGGTGCGGGGCACCTCGTCGCCGGCGACCGTCATCGTGAAGCGGTCGCGGCCGAGGGTGAGCAGGACCTGGTCGATGACCCGGCGGTGGGAGGCGGAGACGAGGGCGGTGGGCACGTTGTGCCGGGCCAGCTCGGTCAGCAGCCGCTCTGCGCCGGGCATCAGGGGGACCCGGTCGGCGATGCGCGCCTCGAAGCGCTCGTTGAGCAGGACGCTCAGCTCGGCGATGCCGATGGCGGCGCCGGTGGCCTGGATCAGGAAGCCCGCGCTGCGGCTCATCGGGCCGCCGACGACGATGTCGCGCCAGGCGTCCTCCAGCCGGTGCCCGAGCTCCTGGAAGATCTCCGCCTCGATCTCCCACCAGAAGCCCTCGGTGTCCACCAGGGTGCCGTCCATGTCGAGCAGCACCGCCTGCAGGGCCGAACCGTCGGCCGTACGGGCGACCGGGGCGGGAACGGTGCTCGTCATGCGCATGCCTCTCCGAAGGGACGAGAAGGCCGGTCACCTCTTCCTCGGGGCACACCACCCCTCGGAACAGGCGACCGGCCTGTATGGGACCGACAAGTGTACGTCGGCGGAGCTCAGCGTGCGTTGAAATACTTCGCTTCGGGGTGGTGGATCACGATCGCGTCCGTCGACTGCTCCGGGTGGAGCTGGAACTCCTCCGAGAGGTGGACGCCGATCCGCTCCGGCTGGAGGAGGTCGGCGATCTTCGCGCGGTCCTCCAGGTCGGGGCAGGCACCGTAGCCGAGGGAGAAGCGGGCACCCCGGTACTTGAGGTCGAACATGTCCTCGACCTTCGCCGGGTCCTCGCCGCCGAATCCGAGCTCGGCGCGGACCCGGGCGTGCCAGTACTCGGCCATGGCCTCGGCGAGCTGGACGGACAGGCCGTGCAGCTCCAGGTACTCGCGGTAGGAGTCGGACTCGAACAGCCGGGCCGTGGCCTCGCCGATCTTCGAGCCGACGGTGACCACCTGGAGGCCGACGACGTCGGTCTCGCCGGAGTCCTCCGGGCGGAAGAAGTCCGCGAGGCACAGGCGGCGGCCGCGGCGCTGGCGCGGGAAGGTGAAGCGGGTCCGCTCGTTGCCGGCGTCGTCGAGGATGATCAGGTCCTCGCCCTTGGAGACGCAGGGGAAGTAGCCGTAGACCACGGCCGCCTCCAGCAGGTTCTCGGTGTGCAGCTTCTCCAGCAGGCCGCGCAGGCGCGGCCGGCCCTCGTTCTCGACGAGCTCCTCGTAGGTGGCCCCGCCGGCGCGGGCCTGCTTCAGGCCCCACTGGCCCTTGAAGAGGGCGCCCTCGTCCAGCCAGGAGGCGTAGTCCTTGAGCGGGATGCCCTTGACCACCCGGGTGCCCCAGAACGGCGGGGTGGGCACCGGGTTGTCGACGGCCACGTCGGAGCGGCCGCCGGCCTCCTCCGGCTCCTCCACCTGGAGGGCGGGGGTGGCCCGCTTGGCGACGCGGCGCTGCTTGAGCTCGGGCAGGGCGGCCCCCGGCACGCCGCGCTTGACGGCGATGAGGGCGTCCATGAGGCGCAGGCCCTCGAAGGCGTCGCGGGCGTAGCGGACCTCGCCCTCGTAGATCTCGTGGAGGTCCTGCTCGACGTAGGCGCGGGTGAGGGCGGCGCCGCCGAGGATCACCGGGTAGTCGGCGGCCAGCTTGCGCTGGTTCAGCTCCTCCAGGTTCTCCTTCATGATCACGGTCGACTTCACGAGCAGGCCGGACATGCCGATGACGTCGGCCTTGTGCTCCTGGGCGGCCTCGAGGATCGCGGAGACGGGCTGCTTGATGCCGATGTTGACGACGTTGTAGCCGTTGTTGGTCAGGATGATGTCGACGAGGTTCTTGCCGATGTCGTGGACGTCGCCGCGGACGGTGGCCAGCACGATGGTGCCCTTGCCCTCGTCGTCCGTCTTCTCCATGTGGGGTTCGAGGTAGGCCACGGCCGACTTCATGACCTCGGCGGACTGCAGGACGAAGGGGAGCTGCATCTGGCCGGAGCCGAAGAGCTCGCCGACGACCTTCATGCCCTCCAGGAGGGTGTCGTTGACGATGTCGAGGGCGGGACGGGTCCGGAGGGCCTCGTCGAGGTCTGCCTCCAGGCCGTTCTTCTCGCCGTCGATGATGCGGCGCTGCAGGCGCTCCTCCAGGGGCAGCGCGAGGAGCTCCTCGGCGCGGCCGGCCTTCAGGGACTTGGTGTTGACGCCCTCGAAGAGGGCCATCAGCTTCTGCAGCGGGTCGTAGTCCTCGGTGCGCCGGTCGTAGATCAGGTCGAGGGCGGTGGAGACCTGCTCCTCGTCGAACCGGGCGATCGGCAGGATCTTGGAGGCGTGGACGATGGCCGAGTCGAGGCCGGCCTTGACGCACTCGTCGAGGAAGACGGAGTTCAGCAGGACGCGGGCGGCCGGGTTGAGTCCGAAGGAGATGTTCGACAGGCCCAGGGTGGTCTGGACGTCGGGGTGGCGGCGCTTGAGCTCGCGGATGGACTCGATCGTGGCGATGCCGTCGCCGCGGGACTCCTCCTGGCCGGTGCAGATGGTGAAGGTCAGGGTGTCGATGAGGATGTCCGACTCGCGGATGCCCCAGTTGGCCGTGAGGTCCTCGATGAGGCGTTCGGCGATGGCGACCTTGTGCTCGACGGTGCGGGCCTGGCCCTCCTCGTCGATGGTCAGCGCGATGAGCGCGGCGCCGTGCTCCTGGGCCAGCCGGGTGACCTTGGCGAAGCGGGACTCGGGGCCGTCGCCGTCCTCGTAGTTCACCGAGTTGATGACCGCGCGGCCGCCGAGCTTCTCCAGGCCCGCCTTGATGACGGGGACCTCGGTGGAGTCCAGGACGATCGGCAGGGTGGAGGCGGTGGCGAAGCGGCCGGCGAGCTCCTCCATGTCGGCGACGCCGTCGCGGCCGACGTAGTCCACGCAGAGGTCGAGCATGTGCGCGCCCTCGCGGATCTGGTCGCGGGCCATCTCGACGCAGTCGTCCCAGCGGCCCTCCAGCATGGCCTCGCGGAACTTCTTGGAGCCGTTGGCGTTGGTGCGCTCGCCGATCGCCATGTACGAGGTGTCCTGGCGGAAGGGCACGGTCTGGTAGAGCGAGGCGGCGCCGGGCTCGGGCCGGGGGTCCCGCTGGACGACGGCCGTGCCGCGGACCCGCTCGACGACCTGGCGCAGGTGCTCGGGCGTGGTGCCGCAGCATCCGCCGACCAGGGAGAGGCCGTACTCGCGGACGAAGGTCTCCTGGGCGTCGGCGAGCTCGGCGGCGGTCAGCGGGTAGTGCGCGCCCTCCTTGGTCAGGACGGGCAGGCCGGCGTTGGGCATGCAGGAGAGTGGGACGCGGGCGTTGCGCGCGAGGTAGCGCAGGTGCTCGCTCATCTCGGCGGGGCCGGTGGCGCAGTTCAGGCCGATCATGTCGATGCCGAGGGGCTCCAGCGCGGTCAGGGCCGCGCCGATCTCGGAGCCGAGGAGCATGGTGCCGGTGGTCTCGACGGTGACCGAGCAGATCAGCGGGACGTTGACGCCGAGGGCCTCCATGGCGCGGCGGGCGCCGATGATGGAGGACTTGGTCTGCAGGAGGTCCTGGGTGGTCTCGACGAGCAGCGCGTCGGCGCCGCCGGCGAGCAGGCCCTCGGCGTTGGTCTGGTAGGCGTCGCGGATCTGCGCGTAGGTGATGTGGCCGAGGGTGGGCAGCTTGGTGCCGGGGCCCATGGAGCCGAGGACCCAGCGCTGCTGTCCGGTGGAGGAGGTGAACTCGTCGGCGACCTGGCGGGCGATGCGCGCGCCGGCCTCCGACAGCTCGAAGTTCCGTTCGGCGATGTCGTACTCGGCGAGGGCCGCGTAGTTCGTACCGAAGGTGTTGGTCTCGACGCAGTCCACGCCCACAGAGAAGTACGCCTCGTGAACGGAGCGCACGATGTCGGGGCGGGTGATGTTGAGGACCTCGTTGCAGCCTTCGAGCTGCTGGAAGTCCTCCATGGTGGGGTCCTGCGCCTGGAGCATCGTTCCCATGGCTCCGTCGGCGACGACCACGCGGGTCGCGAGCGCCTCCCGGAGGGCATCGGCCCGGGTCTGGGTGTCGGCGGGCGGGTTCGGCAACGAGGCCATGGAGTGCTCCCTGGGATGCGACGGCTGTCGGCTTTGCACCCCCGCTGTGTCAGGGGTGCACGCGGCCAGGGTAACCGCGGGGCACCGGCCCCGGTGTGGGTGTCCCACGTGGCGGACTGCATTCTGTGGCGGGAAGTTGTCAGGGGTGTCCCGTGGGCCGTGCGTCGAACAGATCGTCCGACGGTGCGCGAGGTCGGCATCGACCGATACTGTTCAGCATTGTCGAACCGCGTCAAGATGTCAGTAGTAACGAAGGTCAGCAGGAGGCTGCGCGATGGCACGGAACATCCAGTCGCTCGAACGAGCCGCTGCGATGCTGCGACTCCTGGCGGGCGGCGAGCGCCGGCTGGGGCTCTCCGACGTGGCCTCGTCACTGGGCCTGGCCAAGGGCACGGCCCACGGCATCCTGCGCACCCTGCAGGCCGAGGGCTTCGTCGAGCAGGACCCGGCCTCCGGGCGCTACCAGCTGGGCGCGGAGCTGCTGCGCCTGGGCAACAGCTACCTCGACGTGCACGAGCTGCGGGCCCGCGCCCTGGTGTGGACCGACGACCTGGCCCGGGCGAGCGGCGAGAGCGTGTACGTGGGCGTCCTGCACCAGAGCGGGGTGCTGATCATGCACCACGTGTTCCGGCCCGACGACAGCCGCCAAGTGCTGGAAGTCGGGGCCATGCAGCCGCTGCACTCGACGGCGCTGGGCAAGGTGCTGTCGGCGTACGACCCGGTCGCGCACACCCAGGCGCTGGAGGTCGAGCGCGACGCGTTCACCCCCCGTACGGTCACGGACGCCGTCGGCTTCGAAGAGGTCCTGGGTCTGACCCGGGCGCGCGGCTGGGCCGCGGACGTCGAGGAGACGTGGGAGGGCGTCGCCTCGGTGGCGGCGCCGATCCACGACCGGCGCCGGATGCCGGTGGGCGCCGTGGCGGTCGCGGGTGCCGTGGAGCGGGTCTGCGGAGAGTCCGGGGAGCCCCGTGCGGCCCTCGTGGCCTCGGTGCGCGACTGTGCGCGCGCGGTTTCACGCGACCTCGGCGCAGGCCGGTTCTGACCTCCCTTTAACAGGCTTCGGCCATCACCTGGCACCCTTCTGCCCATTTTTCGCCATATCTCGACCTTGAGATGGCCGGATTTGGCTGATCACACCTACGGGTAACGATCCGACACATTGGCCTGGCCGACCCTTGACGCATTCTTCACCTGGGCGGAAAACTGCCGTTCACCGGTCGACATTGTCGAACACCTACCGGCAATACGCGCTAGGATGCGACAAGGCCAAGGACCGGTGCAGCACTCACCGAGTGCGCGGAACCACCGGAGGGACCCGGTTTCCGCCCACCCCTGGACGTACGTAAGGAGTCGCGGGTGTCCAGCTCCGACATCTTCATCGGCGAGACCATCGGTACCGCCCTGCTCACTCTGCTCGGCGGTGGCGTCTGCGCCGCAGTGACGCTCAAGAGCTCCAAGGCCCGCAATGCGGGCTGGCTCGCGATCACCTTCGGCTGGGGCTTCGCCGTTCTGATCGCGGCCTACGTCTCCGCGCCGCTCTCCGGTGCGCACCTCAACCCGGCGGTCACCGTCGGCCTCGCCGTCAAGACCGGCGAGTGGGGCGACACCCCCGTCTACTTCGCGGGCCAGCTCCTGGGTGCGATGCTCGGCGCGGTCATCATGTGGGTCACCTACTACGGCCAGTTCCGCGCCCACCTGGCGGACCCGGAGCACATCCGCGACGCCAAGCTCGGTCCGGAGGACCCGCACCCGCACGACGTGGCCGGCCCCGTGCTCGGCATCTTCTCCACGGGTCCCGAGATCCGTAACGTCGTGCAGAACCTCGCGACCGAGATCATCGGCACCGCCGTCCTGATCCTGGCGATCCTGACCCAGGGCCTCCAGGACGGCGGCAAGGGCCTCGGTGTCATAGGTGTCCTGATCACGTCCTTCGTGGTCGTCGGCATCGGCCTCTCGCTCGGTGGTCCCACCGGTTACGCCATCAACCCGGTCCGCGACCTCGGTCCGCGCATCGTCCACGCCCTGCTGCCGCTTCCCAACAAGGGCGGCTCCGACTGGGGATACTCCTGGATCCCGGTGGTCGGCCCGCTCGTCGGTGCCGTGCTCGCCGGCGGTCTTTACAACATCGCGTTCGCCTGATCAGCATCTGCAGCGCTCGTAAGATCCGCACCGCACTCCTGATTCCGCCTACTCACCAGACCTGCCAGGAGCAGCCATCATGACCAGCAGCACCGGCCCCTTCATCGCCGCGATCGACCAGGGCACCACCTCCTCCCGCTGCATCGTCTTCGACCGCGACGGCCGCATCGTCGCCGTCGACCAGAAGGAGCACGAGCAGATCTTCCCGAAGCCGGGCTGGGTCGAGCACGACGCCACCGAGATCTGGACCAACGTCCAGGAGGTCGTCGCCGGCGCCATCGCCAAGGCCGAGATCACCGCCGCCGACGTCAAGGCGATCGGCATCACCAACCAGCGCGAGACCACCCTGCTGTGGGACCGCCACACCGGCGAGCCGGTCCACAACGCGCTGGTCTGGCAGGACACCCGCACCGACGCCCTGTGCAGGGAGCTCGGCCGCAACGTCGGGCAGGACCGCTTCCGCCGCGAGACCGGCCTGCCGCTGGCGAGCTACTTCGCCGGCCCGAAGGTCCGCTGGCTGCTCGACAACGTCGAGGGCCTGCGCGAGCGCGCCGAGGCCGGCGACATCCTCTTCGGCACCATGGACTCGTGGGTCATCTGGAACCTCACGGGCGGCGCCCAGGGCGGTGCGCACGTCACCGACGTCACCAACGCCTCGCGCACCATGCTGATGAACCTGCACACCCTGGCCTGGGACGAGAAGATCGCGGAGTCGATGGGCGTCCCGCTCAACGTGCTCCCCGAGATCAAGTCCTCCGCCGAGGTCTACGGCCACGTCAAGGAGGGCGTCCTCGCCGGTGTCCCGGTCGCCTCGGCGCTCGGTGACCAGCAGGCCGCGCTCTTCGGCCAGACCTGTTTCGCCGAGGGCGAGGCCAAGTCCACGTACGGCACCGGAACGTTCATGCTGATGAACACCGGCGACAAGATCATCAACTCCTACAGCGGCCTGCTGACCACGGTCGGCTACCAGATCGGCGACCAGAAGCCGGTCTACGCCCTGGAGGGCTCCATCGCCGTCACCGGCTCGCTCGTCCAGTGGATGCGCGACCAGATGGGGCTGATCAAGTCCGCGGCCGAGATCGAAACCCTGGCCCTCTCCGTCGAGGACAACGGCGGCGCCTACTTCGTGCCGGCCTTCTCCGGCCTGTTCGCCCCGTACTGGCGCTCCGACGCCCGCGGTGTGATCGCCGGCCTCACCCGGTACGTCACCAAGGCGCACATCGCCCGTGCCGTCCTGGAGGCCACCGCCTGGCAGACCCGCGAGATCACCGACGCCATGACCAAGGACTCGGGCGTCGAGCTCGCCGCCCTCAAGGTCGACGGCGGCATGACCTCCAACAACCTGCTGATGCAGACGCTCTCGGACTTCCTGGACGCCCCCGTGGTCCGTCCCATGGTCGCCGAGACCACCTGCCTCGGCGCCGCCTACGCCGCCGGCCTGGCCGTCGGCTTCTGGCCCGACACCGACGCCCTGCGCGCCAACTGGCGCCGCGCGGCGGAGTGGACCCCGCGGATGCCCGCCGAGCAGCGGGAGCGCGAGTACAAGAGCTGGCTCAAGGCCGTCGAGCGGTCCATGGGCTGGGTCGACGACGAAGACGCCAGCTGACCGCACCAGCTGAGTCAATCGACGAGGAGCTGAAAGAGATATGAGCACCCTGCAGAGCGTCCCCGCCCTGGGTACGCACCCGACCGCCGGCGCGAACGCGAGCCGTGCCGAGACCCGCGAGCAGCTGGCGAAGGCCACGTACGACCTGCTGGTCATCGGTGGTGGAATCCTGGGCACCTCGGTGGCCTGGCACGCCGCGCAGTCGGGCCTGCGGGTTGCCATGGTGGACGCCGGCGACTTCGCCGGCGCCACCTCCTCGGCCTCCTCCAAGCTCGTCCACGGCGGCCTGCGCTACCTGCAGACCGGCGCGGTCAAGCTGGTCGCGGAGAACCACCACGAGCGGCGGGTGCTGGCCAAGGACGTGGCCCCGCACCTGGTCAACCCGCTCACCTTCTACCTGCCGGTCTACAAGGGCGGTCCGGTGGGTGCGGCCAAGCTGGGCGCGGGCGTCTTCGCCTACTCCGCCCTCTCGGCCTTCGGCGACGGCATGGGCAAGGTCATATCCCCCGCCCGTGCCGTCGCCGACAACCCCGGTCTGAAGACCGACAACCTCAAGGCCGTCGCGGTCTACTACGACCACCAGATGAACGACTCCCGCGTCGCCGTCATGACGGTCCGCGCGGCCGTCGAGTCGGGCGCCGTCGTGCTCAACCACGCCGAGGTCACCGGCCTGCGCAAGACCGGCGGCCGGGTCACCGGCGCCGAGCTCAAGGACCGCCTGGACGGCACCGAGTTCGGGATCGACGCCCGCGTCGTGCTCAACGCCACCGGCCCGTGGGTGGACCACCTGCGGCGCATGGAGGACAAGCACTCCCCGCCGTCGATCCGCCTCTCCAAGGGCGCGCACATCGTCATGAAGCGCAAGTCGCCGTGGAAGGCCGCCATGGCCACCCCGATCGACAAGTACCGCATCACCTTCGCCCTCCCGTGGGAGGACCAGCTGCTGCTCGGCACCACCGACGAGGTGTACGAGGGCGACCCGGCGGACGTGCGCGCCACCGAGTCCGACATCCAGCAGATCCTGGACGAGGCGGCCTTCTCGGTGAAGGACGCCGACCTCGACCGCTCGCTGATGACGTACGCCTTCGCCGGCCTGCGCGTGCTGCCCGGCGGCCCCGGCGGCGTGGAGAAGGCCAAGCGCGAGACCGTCGTCTCCGAGGGCGCGGGCGGCATGCTGTCCGTCGCCGGCGGCAAGTGGACGACGTACCGCCACATCGGCCGCGTCGTCATGGACAAGCTCGCCAAGCTCCCGGGCAGCCCGCTGACCGAGGACATGGAGCCGGTGAAGTCCCTCGTACGCCGGATCGCGCTGCCGGGTGTCGCCAACCCGAACGCGGTCGCGCACCGGCTGCTGGTCGACCGTGAGCCCGGCACCCGGATGGACCCGCTGACCGCGCGCCACCTGGCCTCGCACTACGGCTCCCTGGCCTTCGACATCGCCCGCCTGGCGAACGAGGACCCGGCGCTGGCCGAGCGCATCCACCCGGACGGTCCGGAGATCTGGGCCCAGGTCGCCTACGCCCGTGACCACGAGTGGGCCGAGACGGTCGACGACGTGCTGCGCCGCCGCACGACGGTGACGATCCGCGGTCTGGACGACGAGTCCGTCAAGGCCCGGGTCGAGGAGATGCTGGCCCGCAAGGCATAGCTCTCACGCAGGTGGGGAAGAGGGGCGGTTCCGAGGGGAACCGCCCCTCTGTCGTGGGCTGTGGCCGGTGTCCCTCCAAGGCTTAGGCTGACCCACGTACGCAAGGAACTTCGGAAGGAGACCTGGGTGATCGAGCTTGAGGGCGTGCCCGAGCTGATCGACCCGGTCATGGTGGCCGCGTTCGAGGGCTGGAACGACGCGGGTGACGCGGCCTCCGGTGCGGTCGCACACCTGGACCGGGAGTGGAAGGGCGAGGTCTTCGCGGCTCTGGACGCCGAGGACTACTACGACTTCCAGGTCAACCGGCCGACGGTGTGGCTGGACAACGGGGTACGGAAGATCACGTGGCCGACGACACGGCTGTCGGTGGTCCGGATCGGCGGGGCCAAACCGCGCGACCTGGTGCTGGTGCGCGGAATCGAACCGTCCATGCGGTGGCGGTCGTTCTGCAACGAGATCCTGGGCTTCGCGCACGAGCTCGGCGTGGAGATGGTCGTCATCCTAGGGGCGCTCCTCGGGGACACGCCGCACACCCGGCCGGTGCCGGTGAGCGGGGTCACCTCGGACGCGGACCTGGCGCGGACGATGGACCTGGAGGAGACCAAGTACGAGGGCCCGACGGGCATCGTGGGCATCCTCCAGGAGGCCTGTACGCATGCGGGGGTGCCGGCGGTGTCGCTGTGGGCGGCGGTGCCGCACTACGTGTCGCAGCCGCCGAACCCGAAGGCGACGCTGGCCCTGCTGAACCGGCTGGAGGACCTGATCGACATCAGGATCCCGCTGGGCGAGCTTCCGGAGGACGCCCGGGCCTGGCAGCTGGGCGTGGACCAACTGGCCGCCGAGGACAGCGAGGTGGCGGAGTACGTCCAGACGCTGGAGGAGGCCCGGGACACCGCGGACCTGCCGGAGGCCTCGGGCGACGCGATCGCGCGCGAGTTCGAACGCTACCTCCGCCGGCGCGATCCGGCGGCGGGCCCCGCGGCCGATCCGGGCGACGGCTCGTACCTGCGGGACACGTCGAGCGGTCTGACACGTCCGCCGAAGCGGAAGCCCGACCCCTCGGGGGACGAGCCGCCGGAGGCCCCGCCCGAGGAGGAGGGCCCCCCGAAGGCGTGAACCGCGCGGCGCCGCGGCGGGGCCCGCGGCTGCGCCCGGACAGGTGGTGCTCGCGCGCAGAACGCCGGCGGGGCTGATCATTCAGCCCCGCCGGCGTTCGATGCGCGGGGTCCGGGGGCGGCGCCCCCGGAACACGGCCCGCGGGCGGCTACAGCGCCACGCCGAGCAGGGCGTCGACCGTGCGGGAGATCAGGCCCGGGGCCGACTCGTCGTCGCCGTCGGTGGCGTTCTGGAGGTCCACCCAGCGGTCCACGGCGGCCAGTGCCGCGGGGGCGTCCAGGTCGTTCGCCAAGGCCTCGCGGACCTCTTCGAGGACCGCGTCCGCCGGGATGCCGTCCGGCCGGGACACCGCCGCGCGCCACCGGTCCAGCCGGGCCACGGCCTCGTCGAGAACGGCGTCCGTCCACTCCCAGTCCGCCCGGTAGTGGTGCGAGAGCAGCGCCAGGCGGATCGCCGCCGGATCCACCCCGGCACGGCGCAGCGCCGACACGAAGACGAGGTTGCCCTTCGACTTCGACATCTTCTCGCCGTGCAGGGCGACCATGCCGGCGTGGACGTACGCCTTGGCCATCGGGAACTCGCCCGTCAGTGCCTGCGCGTGCGACGCGCCCATCTCGTGGTGCGGGAAGGCGAGGTCGGAGCCACCGCCCTGGATGTCGAAGCCCATGCCCAGGTGGTCCAGGGCGATCGCGACGCACTCGATGTGCCAGCCGGGCCGGCCGCGGCCCAGCGAGCCGCCGTCCCAGCTCGGCTCGCCCGGACGCGCCGCCATCCACAGCATCGGGTCCAGGGGGTTCTTCTTCCCCGGCCGGTCGGGGTCGCCGCCCCGCTCCGCCGAGAGCAGCCGCATCGCCTCGGCGTCGAGGTGGGAGACGCCGCCGAAGTGCGGGTCGGCCTCGACCGAGAAGTAGATGTCGCCCTCGAGTTCGTACGCGGCGCCCGCGTCCCGCAGCCGCTCGACCAGCGGCACGATGCCGGGTATGGCCTCGACGGCTCCGATGTAGTGCTGCGGCGGCAGCATCCGCAGGGCCGTCATGTCCTCGCGGAAGAGCGCGGTCTCGCGCTCGGCCAGCTCGGTCCAGTCGTGGCCGTCGCGCAGCGCCCGCTCCAGGAGCGGATCGTCCACGTCCGTGACGTTCTGGACGTAGTGGACCTGCCGCTTGGTGTCGAGCCACACGCGCTGCACGAGGTCGAACGCGTTGTAGGTCGCCGCGTGACCGATGTGGGTCGCGTCGTACGGGGTGATGCCGCAGACGTAGATGCGGGCGACGGGACCGGGGGCGAGGGTGATCGTCCCCTGGGTCGCGGTGTCGTGGATCTGGAGGTCGCGGCCCTTGCCGGGCAGGGCGGGGACCTCAGAAGCGGGCCAGGCATGCATGTGTCGAGCCTAACCGGACGGATGTTCCGGAAACGAACTGGACCTGCACTGTTGTCTTGATCGGCGCTCTTGCGGTCTGGCCGGTTCTGTGCGTACCGCCGATGGCCGGTTCAGACCGGTGGCCACGGGATCGACGGCCACTGCCCCGACGGCTGCGGGTGCTTTCCGGTGCGCAGCATGTGCGCCACCCGCTCCCGTACGGCGGCCAGCTCGGCCGCCGTGATCAGTTCGGCCAGCCGGGTGGCGAGGGGGGCTCCCTCGGCCAGTTCCCCGGCCAGCGCCGTGAGCGCCCCGCGGGCCTCGTCCGTCAGCGGCTCCCCCGCCCAGCCCCACAGCAGGGTGCGCAGCTTGTCCTCGGTGTGGAAGGTCACTCCGTGGTCGATGCCGTAGATCCGTCCGTCGGGCGCGGGCAGCAGGTGGCCGCCCTTGCGGTCGCCGTTGTTGATCACGGCGTCGAGGACGGAGAGCCGGCGCAGCCTCGGGTCGTCGGCGTGGACCAGCAGGGCGGTGCGGCCCTCGCCGACCTCCGCGAAGGCCACCGGCTTCCAGCCCTCACCGGCCTCCTCGCCCTCGACCAGTGCGAGGAGCCCGTCCTCCGGGGAGTCGTCCTGCGGCTGCCGGGACTCGATCCACTGCTGGACCATGCCCTCGCCGTAGGGCCCGTCGCGCAGCACGGTGGCGGGCACCAGGCCCCATCCGGTGGCCTCGGAGACCAGGTAGGCGGCGACCTCGCGCTGGGCGAGGCTGCCGTCGGGGAAGTCCCACAGCGGCCGCTCCCCCTTGACCGGCTTGTAGACGCAGTCGGCGCTCGTCCCGTCGTACGTGACGGTGCACAGCAGGACCGCGTTGGACGCCTCGCGGATCCGGCCGACGACGGTCAGCTCGCCCTTGGCGAGCAGTTCCTCCATGCGTCCCTGCGGGGGCCCCTGCGCGTGTCCCCGCGTGTGTCCCCGCATGTCCCCCTGGCCCGTCACGCCTGGCGCCGGTAGCCGTTCTGGCGCGGGCACACGTGGCCCTCCGGGTCCAGCGGCAGACTGCACAGCGGACACGGCGGGCGGCCGGCGTTGACCACGTCCAGGGCGCGCTTGGCGAAGGCGCGGGCCTGGGCGCCGGTGAGGCGGACCCGCAGCATCGGCGGGCCGTTCTCCTCGTCCTGGAGCAGCCGCTCCTCCGCCTCGGCGAGGTCCTCGTCGGACTCGGCGTCGAGCTCCACCAGGGCCTGGGCCTCGACGATCATCCGCTGTTCCTCGCCGTCCCAGGCCAGGGCCATGGTGCCGACGCGGAACTCCTCCTCGACGGGGACGTCCAGCGGGGCGGTGTCGGCGGCCTCCGTGGGTGCCATGGCCGGGACCGGGGCGTTTCCGCCGGTGCGCCGCACGACCTCGTCCAGCAGCTCGTCCATCCGCTCGGCCAGTGCGGCGACCTGGGTCTTCTCCAGGGAGACGCTGGTGACGCGGGGGCCGGAGGAGGCCTGCAGGAAGAACGTACGGCGTCCCGGCAAGCCGACCGTGCCGGCCACGAAGCGGTCCGGCGGGTCGTAGAGGAACACCTGACGGGGCACGTCCAGTCTCCAAGTCTCGGTGGCGGGGGCGGATCTGCGCCCTTGTGTGGGCCCGTCCACCCTACTGCGCCGTGCGATCACACCGCGCCCGCGCCGCCCCCCACGACGGCGTTCCCGGCGTCCTCGGAATCCTTGTCGGAGGCGACGGGCTCCGGTGCGGCCGGTCGCTTCACGAGGGAGCCGAAGTCCCCGGTGTCGCCCAGCCGGAACACGAACGGGCGGGTCGGCGTGTAGCGGATCGCCGTCACTGAGCAGGGGTCGACGTGGATGCGCTGGAAGAGGTCCAGGTGCATGCCCAGGGCGTCCGCGACAAGCGACTTGATGATGTCGCCGTGCGAGCACATCAGGAAGACGGCGTCGCTGCCGTCGCTCTCCTCGATCCGCGCGTTCCAGTCCCGTACCGCGTCCACGGCGCGCGCCTGCATGGCCCGCATGGACTCGCCGCCGGGGAAGGCGGCCGCCGACGGGTGCTGTTGCACGATCTTCATCAGCGGTTCTTCGGAGAGTTCGGAGAGTTTGCGTCCGGACCAGTCGCCGTAGTGGCATTCGCCGATCCGCTCGTCCGTGTGGAGTTCCAGCTCGGGCCGCGCGGCCAGCAGGGGTGCCAGGGTCTCGCGGCAGCGCTGGAGCGGGCTGGTGACGGCGGCGGCGAGCGGCACGCCGGCCAGCCGTCCGGGGAGCGCGGCGGCCTGCTCGGCGCCGCGCTCGTCGAGGCCCACGCCGGGGGTCCACCCGGCGAGCAGCCCTGCGGTGTTGGCGGTGGACCGCCCGTGTCGTACGAGGATCAGCGTGGCCATGAGGGCCAGCGTAGGCGGTGCCGGACGGGTGCGGGCCCGTCGGCGGAGGGGGAGAATGTTCGGCGTGATTGTCGACTGCGCGCTCTACCGGGACGGACGTCGCGCCGAGGGTCCGAAGGACTTCTCGGACGCCCTGGACGAGGCCCGGGCGAGCGGTGACGCCTTCCTCTGGATCGGCACGTACGAGCCGACCGAGGCGGAGTTCGATCACGTCCGCCGGGAGTTCGGCCTGCATCCGCTGGCGGTGGAGGACGCGCTCAACGCCCACCAGCGCCCCAAGCTGGAGGTGTACGACGACTCGCTGTTCGTCGTGCTGAAGCCGGTGCTCTACGACGAGGCCACGGACACGGTGTCCGCGGGCGAACTGATGCTGTTCATCGGCGACTCCTTCGTCGTCACGGTCCGGCACGGCGAAGGGGCCCCGCTGACCGCCGTGCGCCACCGGCTGGAGCAGGAGCCGGACGTACTGCGGCACGGCCCGACGGCGGTGCTGTACGCGGTGTCCGACGCGGTGGTGGACCACTACATCGAGGTGGCGGCCGAACTGCAGTCGGACCTGGAGGAGCTGGAGGCGGAGGTCTTCGCCCCGAACGCCTCGGACACCAAGAACACCGCCGCCCGGATCTACGGCTTCAAGCGGCAGGTGCTGGAGTTCCGCAGGGCGACGAACCCGCTGCTGGCGCCGATGGAACGGCTCGCCTTCGGCGAGGTGCCGTTCGTCCATGAGCACGCCCGGCCCTTCTTCCGCGACGTCGCCGACCACCTGACCAGGGCGAGCGAGTACATCGAGGGCCTGGACCGTCTGCTGTCGGACGCGCTGGCCGCGCATCTCGCGCAGACGGGCCTGCGGCAGAACGACGACGTGCGGAAGATCTCGGCCTGGGCTGCGATCGCGGCCGTCCCCACGATGGTCGCGGGGATCTACGGGATGAACTTCGACCACATGCCGGAACTGCACCGGTGGTGGGGCTATCCGGGGGTGCTGGTGCTGATGGCGGGCGTCTGTCTGGGCCTGCACCGCCTCTTCAAGCGCCGGGGCTGGCTCTAGGGGTGTTCTGGCTCCAGGGGTCCTGGCTCCAGGGGTGTCCCGGCTCCAGGTGTCCTGGCCCGCCCCGGGCGGTCAGGCGTATTCGGGCGTGGTGAGGGGTGCGCCGCCCAGGGCGTTGCGCCGTTCGGGCATCCGCAGGTCGACCATCCGGTGCCAGCCGCTGAAGCGCTCGTACGCGTACATCCCGCGGATGCCGGCGGCCAGCAGGGCCGCCTTCGGCGCGGGCCAGTGCAGCAGCCGGCCCATGTGGTCCATGACGGCGAGGCTCACGTCGCGGTAGACGGCGATCTCGGCGAGCGCGCTCTCGCGCAGCACCCGCTGGATGGTCCTGCCGTGCCCGGCGCGGGCCAGCCTCAGCAGTTCCTCGTGGCAGTAGGCGAGGTGGTTGTCCTCGTCGTTGCTGATCATGTGGATGGCCTTGCCCACCAGGGGGTGGTCGCCGAAGTACTTGACCAGCATGTCCATCTGGTCGGCGGCGCGCTGTTCGGTGACCCGGCTGTGCGCGAGGTAGACGACGATGTCCTCCTCGCTGAGCGCCTCCTGCCGGCGCAGCTTGTCGTGGGCCAGTCCGATGCCGCGGCGTTCGAGCAGCATCGTGTAGTCGGTCTCGGGCGGTACGGGGACGGCCTGCAGGCCGCGTTTGCGCAGCAGGGCGTGGAAGATCCGGCCGTGCTTGTCCTCGTCGGCGCCGTGCCGGGTGATCTTGGGCGCGAGGTCGCGCATCGCGTCCGGGACCAGGGCCGCGATGCGGGCGTTCTCCCAGCCGCCCTGGGCTTCCCCGCTGGCGGCGATGGAGCAGAACAGCTGGAAGGAGTCGTCGTTGTCGACGATCTCCTGGAACAGGCTGCGGGCAGAGAGCATGCAACGAGTCAAACGCCGCTCCGCGCGGCGGGCAACCGCGAGGTGGCACCACTCGTCCGAATGAACGAACCCCCGGGCCGGGCGCCGTGCGTAACCCCGCGGGCGTCCGGGGCGTTGTTCGCTGTGTCGGCCGTGGCGGGGAAGACCCCCCGAGCCCCCACCACGGCCGCAGAGCCTTCCCGCGGCAGCCGGCTCAGGCGAGGCCCGCGAGCTCCATGGCCTCGGTGCCGGCGCGCAGCGCGGCGATCCGCTCGTCCAGGGTGAAGCCGGCCGGGGCCAGCGTGAGGGTGGTGACGCCGGCCTCCGCGTAGGCCCGCATCCCGTCGGCGATCCGCGCGACCGGGCCGAGCAGCGTCGTCGAGTCGATCAGCGAATGCGGGACGGCCTCGGCCGCACCGGCCTTGTCACCGGCCAGGTACTTGTCCTGGATCTCGGCGGCTTCCTTCTCGTAGCCCATGCGCTGGGCCAGCTGGTTGTAGAAGTTCTGCTTCCGGCTGCCCATGCCGCCCACGTAGAGGGCGGTGTACGGGCGGAACATGTCGGCGAGGGCGGTCACGTCGTCGCCGAGGGCCAGCGGCACGGTCGGGCAGACGTCGAAGCCGTCCATCGTGAGACCGGCCTTCTCCCGGCCCGCCCGGATGTGGGTGAGCGCGGTGGCCTCCAGGTGCTCGGCGGCCGGGAAGATCAGCAGGGCGCCGTCGGCGATCTCGCCGGTCTGCTCCAGGTTCCTGGGCCCGATGGCGGCGATGTAGAGCGGGATGTGCTCGCGCTCGGGGTGCACGGTCAGCTTGATCGGCTTGCCCGGGCCGCCCGGCAGCGGCAGGGTCCAGTGCTCGCCCTCGTAGCTCAGCCGCTCGCGGGACATGGCCTTGCGGACGATCTCCACGTACTCGCGGGTGCGGGCGAGCGGCTTGTCGAACGTGACGCCGTACCAGCCCTCGGAGACCTGCGGGCCCGAGACGCCGAGGCCGAGGCGGAAGCGGCCCTTGGTGAGGGAGTCCAGGGTGGCCGCCGTCATGGCGGTCATGGCGGGCTGGCGGGCCGGGATCTGCATGATCGCGGAGCCGACGTCGATGCGCTCGGTCTGGGCGGCGACCCAGGAGAGCACGGTCGGCGCGTCGGATCCGTACGCCTCGGCGGCCCAGCAGACGTCGTATCCCAGGCGGTCGGCCTCCTGGGCGACGGCGAGGTTGTCGGAGTCCATGCCCGCGCCCCAGTAACCGAGATTGATGCCGAGCCGCATGTGTCGTCCCCTTACCGGTGTACCGATCAGTAACGTTGGTGTGCGGGGACTGTAGCGCGCCCGGGCGCTCCACGTCAGCGCCCCAGTAGTCTCAGCGCTCATGGAGCAGAGGCATCTCGGCCGCACCGGACTGCGCGTCTCCCGGATCGGCCTCGGCACCCTCACCTGGGGCCGCGACACCGGCGAGGAAGCCGCCGCCGAACAGGTGAAGACGTTCTGGGAGGCGGGCGGCACCCTCGTCGACACCGCCGACGTGTACGGCGGCGGGGAGGCGGAGTACCTCCTGGGGCGGCTGGTGGGCGGCCTCGTGCCGCGCCGGGACCTGGTCATCGCGACCAAGGCGGGCAGCGTCCGGGACCCGGACCGGCGCTTCGACGGCTCGCGCGGCCATCTCCTCGCGGCCCTCGACGACTCGCTGGACCGGCTCGGCACCGACTACGTCGACCTCTGGCAGGTGCACGCCTTCGATCCGGTGACCCCGGTGGAGGAGACCCTGCAGGCCCTCGACCTGGCGGTGAGCAGCGGCCGGGCCCGGTACGCCGGAGTGGCCGGCTTCTGCGGCTGGCAGCTGGCGAAAGCGGCGACCTGGCAGCTCGCGGCTCCCGGGGTACGGAGCCGGATCGCCTCGACGCAGATGGAGTACTCCCTGCTGCAGCGCGGCGTCGAGCGGGAGGTGCTGCCGGCCGCGCTGGACCTGGGGGTCGGCCTGCTGCCCTCGTCCCCGCTGGGGCGCGGAGTGCTGACGGGCAAGTACCGGGAGGGCACTCCGGCGGATTCCCGAGGCGCCTCGCCGGCCCTGTCCGCGCTGGTGGAGCCGTACCTGGACGACGCGGCGGCCGGGATCGTGGACGCGGTGGTGACGGCGGCGCAGGGCCTGGCCGTGACCCCGCTCCAGGTGGCGCTGGCGTGGGTCCGGGACCGGCCGGGGGTGGTCGCGCCGATCGTCGGCGCGCGGACGTCGGCGCAGCTCGCGGCGGCGTTGTCGGTGGAGGCGCTTAGTCTTCCCGAGGAGATCTGCCGGGCGCTGGACGACGTCTCGGCGCCGGAGCACCGCTATCCCGATCAGGACTGGAGCACGCTGTGAGCACGGACCGTCAGGCCGAAGCCGAAACCGCTGACGCGGAAGACCCGGCGGGGTCGCAGGCCGACCCGGACGGACCCGAAACCGATCCCGCCGGCGCGGAAGGCCTGGAGGGGGCGCAACCCGCTTCGGGCGAACCCGAGGCCGATGCCGCCGACGAGGCAGACCTGGAGGGGTCGCAGGCCGACCCGGACGGACCCGAAACCGATCCCGCCGGCGCGGAAGGCCTGGAGGGGGCGCAGCCCGCTTCGGGCGAACCCGAGGCCGATGCCGCCGACGAGGCAGACCTGGAGGGGGCGCAGCCCTCTTCGGGCGAGCCCGAGGCCGATGCCGCCGACGCGGAAGGCCTGGACGGGGCGCAGGGCGGGCCGGAGGCCGAGGGCGCAGCAGACGGGGGTGCCGAGCCCGCCGCAGGCGGCGGGCTCAGTGAGGCTCAGGCCGAGCTGGCCGCGCAGAAGGTCGAGCGGGAGCGGATCGCCCGCCGCAAGGCCGAACGGGAGCATCCCGTCGACGCCGGCGCCAAGCTCAGCGGGAAGGCCGCCGACCTGCTGGCCGCCGTACGGGCCGTGGAGAGCGGCGCGAAGCCCTCCGCCGTGTACTTCGACGACGCCCCGGCCGCGCCCCGCAAGGCGGCCCCCGCTCCCCCGGCACCCCGCCCGGCCGCTCCGGCGCCGAAGGCGGCCCCCGTACCCTCCGCCGACGCCGTCGACGGCGTACGGGCCGTCCTGGCCCGCGGTGGTGCTCCCGAGTCGCTGGCCGGTCCCGTGGCCGCGGCTCTGGGCGACGGCGCCGCCGAGGAGCTCGCGGAGAACCCGTGGCGGCTGCTGGCCGTACCCGCCGTACGGCCGACGCAGGCGGACGGCTTCGCCCGCGCGTTGCTGGGCGCCGGGGCCGGTCCCGGGGACGAGCGCCGTACGGCCGTCCTGGTGGGCTGGCTGCTGGACCAGGCCGGCCTGAAGGGCCACACCGCGCTGGAGGCCCCGGTCCTGGAGAAGGCCCTGGCCCAGTACGGCGTGCCCGATCCGGCCGAGGCGCTGCAACAGGCCATCGCGGAGGCGTCGGTACTGGTCTTCCACGAGCCCCTGGGCCCGCCGGTGGAGGAGGGCGAGGAGCAGCCGGTACGGATCCTCGTGGGCCTGGAGGGCGCCGCGATGGCCGAGGAGAGCCTGGCCGACGGCCTGGCCCGGCTGTCCGGCACCTTCGACGGGCCGGCGGACTGGGAGCAGGCCGCCTCGGCCGCGCCGGACCGGTCCTCGGGCGAGCTGATCCGCGCGGTCGCGGGCCACGGTCTGGTCACCCACACCGGTGGTGAGGCCGCCCGGGCCGAACCGCTCGCTCTGGCCGCGGCGGCCCGTGAGCTGGGCCTGCGCGTCTGCGTGGCCGCGCACGCGCCCGGCGCCGGCCCGGACGCGGTGACGGTGGCGGGCCTGCTCTCCGGCCTCGAGGGGCCCGGACGGGACGAGGACGGGCAGTTCGCGCTGGACCTGCTGGTCGTGCTGGACGCGCCGCAGCTGGACGTGGAGAGCGCGGCCGCGCTGGTCGAGGGCGTCCCGGACGGCGCCCGGCTGGTCCTGTCCGGCGACCCGGGAGTGCTCGGTTCCGCGGGGGCGGGGCGGGTCTTCGCCGATGTGCTGGCGGCGCGTACCTGCCCGCAGCTGGTCTCCCGTACCCCGGACCCGGGTCCCCTCGGCGAGCTGGTCGCGGGCGTGGGGATCGGGGAGCTGAACCAGGTCGACGCCCCCGGCAAGGAGGTCGTCATCGTCCCGGTGCAGGACGCGGGCGAGGCCGTGCACCGCGCCGTGCAGCTGGTGGCCGAGTCGGTGCCGCGGGCCTTCGGGGTCCCGGCGGACGGCGTTCAGGTGATCACCCCCGGGCACGGCGGCCCCGCGGGGACGCGGGCGTTGAACGCCGCGCTCAAGGAGCGGCTCAATCCCGGTCCCGGCCGGTTCGGCGGCTTCGACCCCGGCGACCGGGTGGTCCACGTGCCGTCCCCGGGGCGGGCCGTACCGGCCCGTGTGGTGTCGGCGGACGCGCAGGGGCTGCACCTGGAGCAGGCGGGCGCGCGGATCGTCGTACCGAAGGAACTCGTCGAGTCCCAGGTGCGGCACGGCTGGGCAGTGACGGCGCATCAGGCGGTGGGCTCGCGCTGGCCGGCGGTGGTCGTGGTCCTGCCGGGTGACGCGGCGCAGGCCCTGTCCCGGGACTGGGTCTACACGGCGTTCGGGCGGGCCGCTCGGCACCTGTCGGTGGTGCACGGCGTCGACCAGGCGCTGCCGCGCGCGGTCGCCGAGGTGCTGCCGAAGCCGCGGACGACGCGGCTGACGGGTCTGCTGAAGGCCCTCGCGGCGGCGGGCGGGCAGCCGGAGCAGTAGGCGGCCGTGGCCTCCCGCCCCGAGGGGCGGGAGGCCACGGATGCCGGGCCGCGCCGGTGCGCGGTCACGGTGTCAGGCGGGGGTCAGTCCCGGCCGGGCGGTCCGGCCCCCGTCCCGGTCCTCGTCCTGCGCCTGTTCCTCGGTGTCGTCGAACTCGTCCGTCTCCTCGTCGAAGACGGAACTGACGTCGAAGCGGTGCAGCACGTCCTGCGGGTCGATGTGCCCGAAGGGCGAGCCCAGCCACTCCCCCGGTTCCGCCATCTCCTCCGAGGCGGAGATCCAGAGCGTGGAGTCGCCCTCCTCCAGCCCGAAGTCCTTGGAGCGGGCGGCGATCTCGTCGGGTTCGTACTCCCCGAAGAGCACGCCGAGGGCGTCCGCGGTGCCGCCGTCGTGGGCGAAGTCGGCGTCCAGGTCGTGCGCGGCGACCCGCTCGGCCTGCGCGATCAGCCGCGCCGGTTCGACGACGGCGTAGTCGCGCCGGATGAGCACGCTGAAGGCTGCGGGTTCGGCGGGGCCGGTGTACGGGACGCCGTCCTCGGGCGTCGGGATCTCGAAGGGCGTGACCTCGTCGTAGCGGTCGTAGAGGAGTTCGTCGTACTCCTCGGCGGCGGCGGCGAGTTCGTTGAAGGCGGCGTAGACGTCCGGATCCTCGTCCCCGATCCTGCGCTCGACCGCGGCGAGGTGGCGGTCGATCGCGTCCTTGACCGCCTCGGCGGCGGCGCGGACCTCGGCAACAGTGGGCAGAGCGGCATCAGACATAGAGCAGACGCTATCCGTAGCAGGGCTGTGCCCGCACAATAGATGCGATGCCGGAATACGAATTTGTCGACGTGTACGTGCCCCGCGGGGTTCCTCGCAAGGAGGCCACCCGCCTGCTGACCGACCATGCCGAGTACGGGAACTGGGAGATCGACCGGCTGAGCCTGCACCGGGACGGCAGCCGCCGCGTGCGGCTGCGCCGCCGGATCATCCGTCAGGTCCGCGCCACCTGGTGAACGCGGGCCCCGGGGGCGGGGCCCGCGTGGTGAGCGTCCGTCAGGCGGCGTTCCTGGAGCGCCGGTAGAGCACGGTGCCGGCGAGCAGCAGGCCACCCGCGATGGGGAGGCCGGCGGTCAGGACGTCGCCGGACCCGGTCGCGGCGAGACCGGGGTTCACCCCGATGCCGGTGCCGGTGCCGGTTCCCGTACCGGGAGTACCCGTACCCGGGTTGGCCGGGGTGCCGGGGTTACCCGGGGTGCCAGGCGTACCGGGGTTGCCCGGGGTGCCGGGGTTACCCGGATTCCCAGGGTTGCCGGGGTTGCCCGGGGTGCCGGGGTTCCCCGGGTTGCCGGGGTTGCCGGGGTTCCCCGGATTCCCGGGGTTACCCGGGTTGCCAGGGTTGCCCGGGTTCCCGGGGTTACCCGGGGTGCCAGGATTCCCCGGATTTCCGGGGTTCCCGGGGTTCCCGGGGTTCCCGGGGTTGCCGGGGTTCCCGGGGTTGCCCGGGTGGTCGTCGCACGGTTCATCGTCGCCCGGGTTACCCGGGTTACCCGGGTTCCCGGGGTGGCCGGGATTCCCGGGGTGACCCGGGTTGCTCGGGTGACCGGGGTGGCCCGGCTTGCCGTGGCCCGAGCCGTTGGCGCAGTGGTTCCCGAAGGCCGGGTTGAGGCCCCCCACCACCGTCACCGTGTTCCCGCAGGCGTTCACGGGCGCGTCCACGGGCGCCTGCACGGTGTTCCCGGACAGCAGGCCCGGGGAGTTCTTCGCATGCCCCGAAGCGCCGGAATCCGCGTGTGCGTGGCCCCCGGCCAGCGCGAGGACACCCCCCGCGGCAGCCATGGTGATCAGGGTCTTCCTGGTGACCTGTGCCGGTCGTCGCATCTGTACTCGTCCCCTGGTGTGTACGTGTCGGGCGGGCGCTCGGAGGCCCGGCCGTCCAGGCTCCCCCGCCTGGTACTCCGAAAAGTGGTTCCGGGCCGTAAAAGCCCGGTGGCCCCGGAGCGCTGGATTGCGCTCCGGGGCCGAAGACTTCAGACGCGTCAGGCGTTGACGCAGGTGTTGCCGAAGGCCGGGTTCAGCAGGCCGATGACGGACACGGTGTTGCCGCAGACGTTCACCGGGATGTGGACCGGGACCTGGACGACGTTGCCGGACAGGACACCCGGGGAGCCGATGGCCGCACCCTGGGCACCCGCGTCGGCGACGGCCAGACCCGCACCCGCGAGAACCAGACCACCGGTGGCAGCCGCAGCGGCGACAACCTTCTTGAGCATTGTTCCTCCTAGTAGGCAAAGTGCGGTCCCAGCCGCGGACCGCACCACCTGTAACGAGGAGGGATCACCAGGGCTACGAGCGTATGAGTGCATTCACTCTTCTCAGTGGAATGCGCACACCTTCTCGAATCTCAGGCGTTGTCGATGAACCGGTCGAGCACGCGCACCCCGAACTTCAGCCCTTCCACCGGCACCCGCTCGTCCACGCCGTGGAACATCCCCGCGAAGTCCAGCTCCGGCGGCAGCTGCAGCGGCGCGAAGCCGAAGCAGCGGATGCCGAGGTCGTCGAAGGACTTCGCGTCCGTACCGCCCGAGAGCATGTACGGGACCGCCCGCGCGATCGGGTCCTCCGCCTTCAGGGCGCCCTGCATCGCCTCGACCAGCCGGCCGTCGAAGTCCGTCTCCAGCGCCTTGTCGCCGTGCACGTCCTCCCGCTTCACGCGGGGGCCGAGGATGCGGTCGAGGTCGGCGAAGAACTCGTCCTCGTAACCCGGCAGGAAACGACCGTCGACGTGGGCCGTCGCCTGGCCCGGGATGACGTTGACCTTGTAGCCGGCGCCGAGCATCGTCGGGGCCGCCGAGTTCCGCAGGGTCGCGCCGACCATCTTGGCGATGCCGCCGAGCTTGGCGAGCGTGGCGTCCATGTTGTCCGGGTCCAGGGGGGTGCCGAGCGCGTCCGACAGCTCGTCCAGGAAGGACCGTACGGTCTTGGTCACGCGCACCGGCCACTGGTGGCGGCCGAGCCGGCCCACGGCCTCGCACAGCTCCGTGATGGCGTTGTCGTTGTTGGTCATGGAGCCGTGGCCCGCGGTGCCCTCCACCGTGAGCCGCATCCAGTGCATGCCCTTCTGGGCGGTCTCCACGAGGTAGAGCCGGAGGTTCTCGTTCACGGTGAAGGAGAACCCGCCGACCTCGCCGATCGCCTCCGTGACGCCCTCGAACAGCCCCGGGTGCTTGTCGACGAGGTGGCGGGCCCCGTAGATGCCGCCCGCCTCCTCGTCGGCGAGGAAGGCCAGCACGATGTCCCGCGGGGGCTTGCGGCCGCTGCGCATCCGGTCGCGGACGACGGCCAGCGTCATCGCGTCCATGTCTTTCATGTCGACGGCGCCGCGGCCCCACACGCAGCCGTCGGCGATCTCGCCCGCGAACGGGTCGTACGTCCAGTCCGCCGCATTGGCCGGAACCACGTCGGTGTGCCCGTGGATCAGCAGCGCGGGCCGCGAGGGGTCCTCCCCCTCGATCCGCGCCACCGTCGAGGCGCGGCCCTTGTGCGATTCGAAGATCTGCGGCTCCAGCCCGACCTCGGCGAGCTTCTCGGCGACCCACTCCGCCGCCTTGCGCTCCCCGGGGCCCGAGTGGTCTCCGTAGTTGCTGGTGTCGATCCGGATGAGGTCCCGGCAGAGGTCGACGACCTCGTCCTCGCCGGAGACGGTCTTGCCCGCGCTCGCCTGGCTCACGCTGCTTCCTCCCACTGATCCACTCAGTACCGGCACACACCCGGTCCGGGTGGCGGAATGGCAGACGCGCTAGCTTGAGGTGCTAGTGCCCTTTATCGGGCGTGGGGGTTCAAGTCCCCCCTCGGACACCAACAGGAGGACCCCGCTTCGGCGGGGTCCTCCTTCGCACACACCCGGTCCGGGTGGCGGAATGGCAGACGCGCTAGCTTGAGGTGCTAGTGCCCTTTATCGGGCGTGGGGGTTCAAGTCCCCCCTCGGACACCACGGCGAGAGGCCGGTCAGGAGAAATCCCGACCGGCCTCTCGTGCGTTCGGCCGCGTTGCCGCACGTACCCCCACCCACACTCAGGGTGAGGGTTGGGCGGGCCGGGGCGACTCGTCCCGGGCGCCCGGGGCGTCCGCGCTTCGTGATCGCGGAACCGTGGGGGGCCGACCGTCGAGGAGCGCCGTACCCAGCTCAGCGGCCAGCAGCCTGTGTGTCCCGTGCCAGGTGGGAGCGGGTGCCGCGAACCGGCGCAGGGCCGCCCGGTCGACGGCGTGCAGGACGCTGTACACCAGGAAGCCCAGCACGAGCACGGTGGCGATGAGTCCGTAGATCGGCACGTAAGCCGGGTCGAACATGGAGCGCCCTTCATCGACTTCCCTTGCGTTGATGCCGAAGAAGGCGAAGAGCAGACCCAGTGTCGCCGTGATGGTCGTGATGAATGTGACGGCTACGACGGTCCGCACCCGCCGTCGGTCCGCGGCGCGGAGTTCCGTCGATTCGACCGACGTGAGTTCGGCTGCCGTGGCGTTGCCGAGGCGCTGGAGCGTCTGGCTGACGGCTTCCGCGCGCGCGATGAGCCCCATGGCCTCGTAGAGGGCCGAGTGATAGGCGGTGGGGCGCAGAGAAGGGATGAGGGTGGCGAGGTCGGCGGGTATTTCGACGCTGTAGCCGAGTTCCAGTTCCAGGTGCCCCTGGGCCGTGGTGATCCTCTCCAGGAGGGTCCGCCGATCGAGCGGAGAGGCATCCCCGTCGGGGCGTGCGCGGAATCGGCGTGCGTACGATTCCGCCAGCACGCGGATCTCGCGGAGACGGGCGGCAGAGGCGACGGCCTGGACGGCCGAGAGGAATGCGGCGTTCTCCACGTAGTCCTGGTGGCCGGTCAGCAGACTCACGTAGGGGCCCAGGACTCCCGAGGTGGTCGGGCGCCGGTTGAGCTCGTCGGGCGCGCACAGCGGGTCCAGTCCCGGCCGGACGGGGAGGTCGGCCCGGTAGATGATCCGTTGCGCGGTGTCGGACGTCGGGACGTCGCTCGCCGAGGGGGACGCCTGGAAGACGAGCTGATGCCTTTCGGGCAGAAGTCCCGAGGGGACCGTTCCGATCCGGGCGGCCGCCAGCTGCTCGACGTCCTCACCCCCGAAGGTGACCTCGGCGTAGTACAGGTCCTCGAGGAGCGGAATGCACCCCAGGAGCGGCGCGGCGACGTCGAGGGTCAGGGCCAGCACGATCTGGCCGGACGGCGCCGCGAACTGCCAGAGGGTGGCTGCCGCCGGCGGACCCTGCCCGGCGGCCCGCCACCGGCGCGCGTCGAAGAGGGCCGGGTCCAGGCGCCCGCTCTGCAGGACGCGCGGCAGCTGGTCGGCATGACGGTCGTAGGCCGCGGCGAGACGCCCCAGGTTCAGCAGCGCGGACGGGCGCAGGGACGCGACCTCACCGTCGCCCCCGTCACCCATGTCGGGGGCGTAGGTCCAGGAGGTGGCGTACACCGTGGTCAGCCTGGTGCCGAGGCGCGAGACGTACGGGTCGAACGGCGCCATGACCTCCGGGGAAGCCGCCGGTTCCGGTCCGCGCTCAGAGGGCGTGCCAGCGGGCGACATGGTCCCCCTCTCGCAACGAGGTCATCCGGATGGCGAACTCCTCCGCGGCCGCGGCCGAGTGGGGGACGTTCTGCATGAGCCAGGTCGTCATGCCGAGTTCGCGCACCGTGCGCAGCAGCCGGTACTCGTCCCGTCGGGTGACGTCCGCCCCGTACAGGGCGCAGAACTCGTCGTACTCGGAAGGCGCCAGGCCGAACCGGTCCACGGCTGTCGCAGTGGGGAGCAGGTCCCAGCTGCGCGGGCCGAGCGCCACGGCCTCGTAGTCGATCAGCAGCACCCGGCCACCGTCGCGCAGGAGGTTGCCCCTGTGCGCATCGCCGTGGACGAGTCCGACGTCGGGATCGGAGGCGACCAGGTCACGGAAGGCGGCGTCGTTCGCGTCGCAGGCCGCTGTGAGGAAAGCGAGGTCCTTCTCGGACACCGTCGTATCCGATCCGCCGGCGCCTGGCGCTCCGGCGGTACGGAGCCGCTCGCGCATGACCGGAAAGGGGTCAAGGGCCGGAAGTGGGAAGTCGGGGGCGGGCAGCGCGTGCAGATCGCGCAGGAGCGCGGCGAGATCCGCCAGCCCGGGTTCGGGATCCGTGGGTGCCACGTACTCCCAAAAGGTGACCAACCGGCCGTCCGCCGGTAACGGCTGGGGGATTTCGTCGCGGGGCGGCAGGCCGGGGAAGCCCTGTTCGAGCAGCCATCGGGCGGTGGCGAGCTCCTTCTGGACCTTGTCCCGCGCGGTGTCGGAACGAGCGACCCGGTAGACGAGGCCCTGCGCGGGGCTGGCGAAGAGGGCGTTCTCCCCCAGCCGGAGCAAGCGCAGATCGTGGGGGTGTGGGGCGCCGGCGTCGCGGACGGCCTCCAGTACGGCGCGCGCGGCCGCTGATTCGGTGAACGGGCTTTTACCTGCGGGAAGTTGAGATCGGCTCATAGCCGCATCAGCTTCACGAGCCCGCGAAGGGGTGTCAAGGGCGCCACTCCCCCGCCGAGCGGAGCCGGGGCGGATGCACTGGACCCCGCGCCGATACGGTGCGGGGTCCAGGGGACTGCGGGGGTGCCGGGGTCAGTCTCGGGTGGCGGCCAGTTCGGCCACTCGGCCGCGGACCAGGAACCAGCCGCCCACCAGCGCGGCGGCGATGACGGGGACGAGCATGACCGTGGTGCGGCCGACGCCGCCGTCGCTCCACATGAGGACCAGGACCGTGGCGAGGAAGACCAGGGTCACGATCTGGGTGTAGGGGGCCCAGGGCAGGCGGTAGGACGGGCGGGAGACCAGGCCCTTCTTCGAGCGGTGCCAGAAGAACAGCGAGCAGAGCATGACCATGCCCCAGGTGCCGAGGATGCCGATGGAGGCGAGGTTGAGGACGATCTCGAAGGCCTCGCCGGGCATCCAGTAGTTCAGGCCGACGCCGGCGACGCCGAACGCGGCGGTGAACAGGACGCCGCCGTAGGGGACCTTGCCCTTGTTCATGACGCCGGTGAACTTCGGGGCGGAGCCGGACAGGGCCATCGAGCGCAGGATGCGGCCGGTGGAGTACAGGCCGGAGTTCAGCGAGGAGAGGGCGGCGGTCAGGACGACCAGGTTCATGATGCCCGCGGTGCCGGGGATGCCCAGCTTGTCGAAGACGGTCACGAACGGGGACTGGTCGGCGGAGTAGGCGGTGTACGGGAGCAGCAGGGCCAGCAGGACGACCGAGCCGACGTAGAAGACGCCGACGCGCCACATGATGGAGTTGATCGCCTTCGGCATGATCTTCTCCGGGTTCTCGGTCTCGCCCGCGGCGACGCCGCACAGCTCGACGGAGGCGTACGCGAAGACGACGCCCTGGACGACCAGGAGCATCGGGAGGACGCCGGAGGGGAACAGGCCGCCGTTGTCGGTGATGGTGGCGAGGCCCGGGGTGTGGCCGTCGATCGGGTGGCTGGTGGCGACCAGGTAGATGGCGACCAGCATGAAGATCACCAGGGCGCTGACCTTGACGATGGAGAACCAGAACTCCATCTCGCCGAAGTACTTCACCGAGATCAGGTTGGCGGTGAGGACGATGGCGAGGGCGATGAACGCGAGGACCCACTGGGGTACGTCGGTGAACGCGGACCAGTAGTGGGCGAACACGGCGGCGGCCGTGATGTCGGCCACGGTGGTGGTGGACCAGTTCAGGAAGTACAGCCAGCCGGCGGTGTACGCGCCCTTCTCGCCCATGAACTCGCGGGCGTAGGAGACGAAGGCGCCGGAGGAGGGCCGGTAGAGGACGAGCTCGCCGAGGGCCCGGACCACGAAGAAGGCGAAGACGCCGCACACGGCGTAGGCGATCGCGAGGGAGGGGCCGGCGCCGGCGAGGCGGCCGCCCGCGCCGAGGAACAGGCCGGTGCCTATCGCTCCGCCGATCGCGATCATGTTGATGTGGCGGGACTTGAGGTCCTTGCTGTAACCCTCGTCACCGGCGTCGACATGGCGGGAGGACGCCGGGGCGGGTGCCTCGGTCAAGGTGCGGTCACTCATCTACGACTTCGCCTTCGTGGGTGGGACAGGCAGCCCGGACGGCCTCGCAGGGGAGCTGGGTGATGTCCCCTGTGACGCGTTCCGGGTGTTTTGATCGCCATAGGAGACCACGAGGCTCTGCCAGCCGCCAAAATCGCCCCCTGCACGCCGAAGCCCCCGACGACCTTGGAAACGGGCGTCGGGGGCTTCGTAGAGCCTCGAAAGCGAGGTCAGTCGGCGGGTGTGACATCGGCCGCCTGATCGAGGCGGAAGGCCTCGTTGCCGAGTCCGATGCGGGCGTGGACCTCGGGGCGGCTGCGGCGCAGGAGCACCCCGTACAGCAGCCCGCCGACGACGGCGGCGCCGATGATGCCGGGCAGGACCCAGCTGAGGGCGGAGCCCTTACCGGCTCCGACGAGGACGCCGAAGTCCTTGACGGTGTAGCCGGCGATGGCGAGCAGGGCGAGGCCCGCGGCGCCGGCCGCGACGAGCCGCCAGACCTGGGCCCCGGCGGTGCCGCGCCGGACGAAGAAGGCGATCACGGCGAAGGAGGCGGCGGCCATGAGGAGTGTCACACCGAGGGCGCCGACGCTGCCCATCCAGGTGAACAGGTGCAGGACGGGGGCGGTGGGGTCGCCGGCCGGGAGGTCGTCGGTGACCGCGAAGGCGAGGACGACGAGGGTCGCGATGCCGGTCTGGAGCAGCGAGCCGGTGGCGGGGGCGCCGGTGCCGGCGTTGGTGCGGCCGAAGGCGGCCGGGAGCAGGCCCTCGCGGCCCATGGCGAAGGCGTAGCGGGCGACGACGTTGTGGAAGCTGAGCATGGCGGCGAACATGCCGGTCACGAACAGGACGTGCAGGACGTCGGTGAAGGCGGTGCCGAGGCGGGCCTCGGTCAGCTGGAAGAGCAGGCCGGGACCGGCCTCTCCGGCCGTCTTGACGACCTCGCCGGGACCGGTGGCGACGGTGAGGGCCCACGCGCTGAAGGCGAAGAAGAGGGCGACGAAGCCGACCGCGAGGAACATCACGCGGGAGACGACGATGTGCGGCCTGCTGGTCTCCTCGGCGTACACCGGGGACTGCTCGAAGCCGACGAAGGCGGCGATGCAGAAGCACAGGGCGGTGCCGAGGCCGGCTCCGCCGAGGGTCTCGGGGTTGAAGGCGTGGAGCGAGAGGCCTTCGGGGCCGGGCTCGGTGAGGGCCGCGGCGTCGAAGACGACGACCAGGGCGCACTCGATCAGGAGGAGGACGCCGAGGACCTTGGCGTTGAGGTCGATCTTGAGCCAGCCGAGCGCGCCGGTGACGGCGACGGCGAGCAGGGCGGGGATCCACCAGGCGAGCTCGATGTCCAGGTAGGTGGCGAAGAGGCCGGAGATCTCGAAGCCGAGGATGCCGTAGACGCCGACCTGCATGGCGCTGTACGCGACGAGGGCGACGAGTGAGGCGGCGGCGCCCGCGGTGGGGCCGAGGCCGCGGGCGATGTAGGCGTAGAAGGCGCCGGCGTTGTGGACGTGGCGGCTCATCTCGGCGTAGCCGACGCTGAACAGCGCGAGGACGAGGCCCAGGATGACGAAGAGCAGGGGCTGTCCGACGACGCCCATCAGGCCGAAGGTCGTGGGCATGACACCCGCGACCACCATGAGGGGTGCGCTCGCGGCGAGTACGGAGAGCAGCAGGCCCGCGGTGCCGAGGCGGTCGGCGCGCAGTGCGCGGTCCTGGCCCTTGTAGGTGCGTATCTCGGCCGGCTCCTGGAGCGTGGTGGATCTGCCCGTCGGCATGGCGGCGTCCTTTCGGGGGCGCGGTTCTTTCGGGGGCGGATGGGGGTGAGAGGGGTTGTGCGGGGGGTCAGGCGGTCCCGAGTGCGACGTTGCGCGCTGCGAGGAAGGCCTTCTGCGGGTCCCGGTCGGGATAGGACCAGGGGGCGCGGGTGGCGTGGCTGCCGATGCGGTGGAAGAGCGCGGCGGCCTCGGCGGGGCGGCCCTCGCAGAGTTTGGCGTGGGCGAGGAAGTTGAGGTCGACCCGGTTGCGGGGGTGGTCGTCGCGCTCCCACTCCAGCCACCAGTCGAAGGCGGAGCGCAGGACCTGGCGGGCGCGGCGGCCCTCCCAGTGCACGGCGGCCGCCTCGGGGGTGTGGCCCTGCGTGGCGGCGAGCACCCGGTAGCGCTCGGCGTGCGCGACGACGGGGAGCACCGCCAGCGGTGAGTCGGCCGGGGACTCCTCGGCGGCCCAGGCCGCGAAGTCGTAGACCTCGTGGAGCGGGCCCTGGCCGGGGCTGAGGGTACGTTCGGCCAGCCTGGCCACCATGAGGTGGTGGGCGTGGTGGTGCTCGCGGTGGCGGGCCCGGACCTGGTCGAAGTGGCGGCTGAACTCCTCCTCGGTACCGAAGGCGCGGGAGAGCAGGAGCAGTCCGAGCCAGGGCGTGGGGTCGTCGGGGAGCAGGGCGGCGGCCCGGCGGCAGGCCTCCTCGGCCGCGGCCGGGGTGCCCTTGTGGCGCAGGGCGCCGAAGACGGCGGCGCAGGCGAGGAGGGTGGCGGCGTCGGCGCTGTCCGGTTCGGCGAGCAGCCACTCGCGGGCCCAGGCGGTGGCCGCCGGGGTCTGGGCGAGGACGACGACGCGGTGGCCCCGGCGGTCCCAGTCGTCGCCGGTGCCGACGAGGAGGGAACGGACCCTGGCCCAGCGTCCCTGGGTGAACTGGGTGCGTACGTCGATGAGTTCGGCGTCGCAGAGGGCCGGGTCGAAGAGCTGGGCGTCCCGCTTGCGGGCGCGGCCGAGGGGCGGCGGAGGCGGGGACATCCGCGGGTTTCCCTCCAGGACGCGGGCGGACGGGGGATCGGGGTCGGTGGCGGCCGTGGCGCGCGCAGGGCGCACGCGCGCGGCCGGTGGGGCGGGCGGTCGGGCCGGGTTCCGGGGATCGTGCCGGTGGAGTTCGTGAGGAGCTCGGCGGAAGCCCCTGTGGAACTCCGGAGGAACTCCGGTGGAAGTGCGGTGGAACGCGAGGGGTCGCCGGGGACACGGGCGGAATTCGGTCGGAACTCCGGTACGCACTCCGGTGATCACGCACAGCAAAGCGGTACGCGCAGCTCCGAGTCAAGGTCCAGTCCACTGCGTGGCGGGTTTCAACTGCTCTGAGGGCCGTGCCAGTTGGCCCGCGATATCCGTTCCGCGCCGTCGCGGGCCGCGCCCTGGGGTGGCCGTATGACCGAATATGACGATCTTCCCCCGTACCTCCTGGGGTTCCCCGGCCCGTTGCGCGACCAGTTGGTCGCGGCCGTGCTGAGCGGGGCGAAGACCAGCACCACCGGCCTGCTCGCCGAGTACGAGGCGGAGCGGGAACCGCTGCCGGAGCCCGGCTCCCGGTCCCTGCTGGTCGACTCCGACGAGCGCGGGGTGGCGGTGGTGGAGGTGACGGCCGTGGAGGTGCTGCGGCTCGCCGATGTCACGCTGGAGCACGCGCTCGACGAGGGGGAGGGGTACGCGTCGGTGGCCGAATGGCGTACGGCACATGAGGAGTTCTGGCACAGCGGGCCGGTGCGGACGGTGATCGGCGACCCGGGGTTCACGGTCGACGACGACACCCTCGTCATCGCGGAACGGTTCCGGATCACCGAGCGCCTGGCCTGACGCGGCGGCCCGCCCTGCCGGGCAGGGCAGGGCCAGGGGCAGGGGCAGGGGCGGGCCGGGCAGGGGCAGGCCGGGCAGGGCCGGGAAAGGCACGGCCGTGCGGCCGGCTGCACGCCGCGGCCCGCGCGTGCCCGGCGACCACAGGGCCGCGCGTCGGGGCCCGCCCGACGGCGGGCGCGCCGGAGCCGGTCCCCGGCCGACCGGCGCCGGGCACCCCCGGGCCGGGCACCCCGGGGCCTGGCACCCCGGGGCCGGGCACCCCCGGGCCGGGCACCCCCGGGCCGGGCACCCCGGGCCGCGGACGCCGCATTCCGCCCGGCCCGCGCGTACCTCGTACCTCGTACCGCGCGCCGGGCTCAGGTCACCGCCTGGGCTGCGGCTCGGCCGGCCGCGCGGCCCGAGAAGATGCAGCCGCCGAGGAAGGTGCCCTCCAGGGCGCGGTAGCCGTGGACCCCGCCGCCGCCGAACCCGGCCGCCTCGCCCGCGGCGTAGACGCCCGGCAGCGGTTCGCCCGTCCCCGTCAGGACCCGGGAGGAGAGGTCGGTCTCCAGCCCGCCCAGCGACTTGCGGGTCAGGATGGAGAGCCGTACCGCGATCAGCGGGCCGGCCCCGGGGTCGAGGATCCGGTGCGGGGCGGCGGTGCGGATCAGCTTGTCGCCGAGGTACCGGCGGGCTCCGTGGATGGCCGTCACCTGGAGGTCCTTGGTGAAGGGGTTGGCGATCTCCCGGTCGCGGGCCACGATCTCGCGCCGGACGGCGGCCTCGTCGAGGAGGTCCTCCTTGGTCACCGCGTTCATGCCGCGCACCAGGGCGGACAGGTCGCGCTCGACGACGAAGTCCGCGCCGTTGTCCATGAAGGCCCTGACCGGGCCGGGTACGGCCTGGCGCGCCCGGTTGATGACGTCGCGCACCGAACGGCCGGTGAGGTCCGGGTTCTGCTCGGAGCCCGAGAGGGCGAACTCCTTGCCGATGATGCGCTGGTTGAGCACGAACCAGGTGTGGTCGTGGCCCGTCCTCATGATGTGGTCGAGCGTGCCGAGGGTGTCGAAGCCGGGGAAGAGCGGTACGGGCAGCCGCTTGCCGGTGGCGTCCAGCCAGAGCGGGGACGGGCCGGGGAGGATGCGGATCCCGTGCTTGGCCCAGATCGGGTCCCAGTTCTGGATGCCCTCGGTGTAGTGCCACATCCGGTCCTTGTTGATGTGGCTGGCGCCCGCGGCCTCCGCGATGCCCAGCATCAGGCCGTCGACGTGCGCGGGGACTCCGGAGAGCATCCGCTCGGGCGGGGTGCCGAGCCGGGCGGGCCACTGGGCGCGTACCAGGTCGTGGTTGCCGCCGATGCCTCCGCTGGTCACGATCACGGCTTGGGCCCGCAGGGAGAACGACCCGGTGACCTCGCGGCTGCTGGCGGTGCCCCGTACGGCGTCGGACGGCTCCAGGATCTCGCCGGTGACGGTGTCCACGGCGCCGGCGGTGGTGGCCAGCCCGGTGACCCGGTGCCGGAACGCCAGCCGGACCAGGCCGCGGGCAACGCCGTCCCGGACCCGCCGCTCGAACGGCTCCACCAGTCCGGGGCCGGTGCCCCAGGTGATGTGGAAGCGGGGGACGGAGTTGCCGTGGCCGTTCGCGTCGTAGCCGCCGCGCTCGGCCCAGCCGACGACGGGGAAGAAGCGGACGCCGCGGGCGCGCAGCCAGGGGCGCTTCTCCCCGGCCGCGAAGTCGACGTAGGCCTCGGCCCAGCGGCGCGGCCAGGCGTCCTCCTCGCGGTCGAACCCGGCGGTGCCCAGCCAGTCCTGGAGGGCGAGGTCCCGGCTGTCCTTGATCCGCATCCGGCGCTGCTCGGGCGAGTCCACGAGGAACAGCCCGCCGAAGGACCAGTGCGCCTGGCCTCCGACGGATCGTTCCGGCTCCTGGTCGAGCAGGATGACCTTGCGGCCCGCGTCGACGAGCTCGGCGGTGGCCACGAGGCCCGCGAGCCCGGCTCCGATCACGATCACGTCTGCGTCGTACGTCATGCGGATACCCGTCCTCCGTCGCTGGTGGGGCAGATCCTTGGCTACGGAGCGGTAACCAGTCAACAGCGGTGCTTGGATGGAACCTGTGAGTGCCGCTGATGAAGTACTGGACGTGGTGGACCGGGACGACCGGGTCACCGGGCGGGCCCCGCGGGGCGAGGTGTACGCCCGCGGGCTGATCCACCGCTGTGTGTTCGTGCTGGCCAGGGACGCGGAGGACCGGATCTTCGTACACCGGCGGACCGCTTCGAAGCTCGTCTTCCCCTCGCACTACGACATGTTCGTGGGTGGGGTGGTGGGCGCCGGCGAGAGCTACGAGCGGGCCGCACTGCGGGAGGCCGAGGAGGAACTGGGCGTACGGGGGCTCCCCCGGCCGCAACCGCTGTTCAAGTTCCTCTACGAGGGTCCGGGCGGGGCCTGGTGGTCCTACGTGCACGAGGTGCGGTGCGAGCTGCCGGTGGCCCCGCAGGTCTCCGAGGTGGACTGGCACGCGTTCCTCACGCGGGAGGAGCTGGACCGGCGGATCGGGGGCGCGGAGTGGCCCTGGGTGCCGGACGGGCTGGAGGCCTACCGGCGGCTGCGCGCGCGTCCGGACTCCCGCCAGTAGATTGATCGGGTGATCGACTTCGTCAAGGACGTACGCCTGTGGTTCGCGCCGTCGCGGCTGAAGGACGAGGGCGACACCCCCGACTACCGCTTCTCGCTGGCGAACGAGCGCACGTTCCTCGCCTGGATCCGGACCGCACTGGCCCTGGTCGGCGGGGGTTTCGCGGTCGACCAGTTCCTGCCCGACCTGCGGTGGGGGGTGCGGGTGGGCATGGCCTTCGCGCTGCTCGCGGTCGGCGCTGCCTGCGCGCTGCGCGCGGTGAACCACTGGGTGCGCTGCGAGCGGGCGATGCGGCGGCACGAGGACCTGCCGCTGTCGCGGTTCCCGGTGGTGCTGAGCCTGGGCGTGGGACTGGTCGCGGTGGCGATGGTGGTGGTCGTGCTGCTGGGCTGGACGTCGGGGCGGTGAGCGTTCCGGGGACGGCGCGCGATGCCGGGCTGCAGCCCGAGCGGACGCGGCTCGCGTGGCGGCGTACGACGCTCGCGTCCTCGGTGGTGGCGGTGCTGGCGCTGCGGCAGGCGCTGCGCGGGTCCGGCTCGTCGACGGAGGTGGCCGGGGCGGCGGTGACCGGGCTGATCTGGCTGGTGTTCCTGTGGGTGGCGCACCGCAGGATCCGGGCGCTGGCGGCCGTCCGGCCGCGGGTGCTGGCGCCCCGCTCGGCCCTGGCGGTGGTCGTGTGCACGGTGGCGCTGGCGGTGTTCGCGGTGGCGGTCATCCTCTGAGCCGCCTGCCGGATTGTCCCACTTCCCCTCGACGACCGTGACATAACGGGCGATAGCCGACTATTCGCACTAGTCTCGGCGCCATGACGACCCTCCACCACGAACACCCCACGCACGAGCACACCCACGGCGCGGACTGCGGCCACCAGGCGGTACCGCACGGCGACCACGTCGACTACGCGCACGACGGCCATCTGCACCGGGAGCACTCGGGGCACTGGGACGAGTGCGAACCGACCGGCCACACCGCCCACGAGGGGCACGCCCACGCGCACGGCGCGGACTGCGGGCACGACACGGTCCGGCACGGCGACCACGTCGACTACCTGCACGACGGACACCGGCACGCCGCGCACGACGGGCACTACGACGACCACTGACCGTCGCTCCCACCCCTGACTGGCGCCGCACCCCCCTGACCGGCGCCCCCACCCCTGGCCGGCTCCCCGGGTCCCTCTCCCCGGCCGACGGGCGGGTACCGCCGCGGGCGACACCCGCTCGCCCCCGCGCGGCGACGGCTGACAGGATGGCCGACCGCCTGTCAAAGCGACCCGGGGAGAGCGCAGATGCCCGTCGATGACCCGTACCTCGTCCAGCCCGCGCCGGGGGTGCACGCCTACGTGCAGCCCGACGGCGGCTGGTGCCTCAACAACGCCGGCTTCGTGAGCGACGGCGGCCGCACCCTGCTCGTCGACACCGCCGCCACCGAGCGGCGGGCCCTGGCGCTGCGCGACGCGGTCGTGGCGGCCGGGGTGCCGCTCCCGCGGACCGTGGTGAACACCCACCACCACGGCGACCACACCTACGGCAACTCGGTCTTCACTCCGGAGGCGCTGGTCCTCGGGCACGACAACGCACGGGCCGAGCAGCTCGCCGCCGGCCACCAGCTGGAGATGATCTGGCCCGCGACGGACTTCGGGGCGATAAAGATCACCGCACCCGACCTCACCTACAGCGACCGGGCGACGGTGCACGTGGGCGGCACCGAGGTGCAGGTCGTCCACCCGGGCGTCGCGCACACCACCGGGGACTCGGTCGTGTGGCTGCCCCGGCAGCGGGTGGTCTTCACCGGCGACCTGGTCTTCGCCGGGGGCACGCCGTTCCTGGCCATGGGCTCGCTCGCCGGCTCCCTGCGGGCGCTGGAGCTGCTGCGGTCGCTGGACGCGGAGACCGTCGTACCGGGCCACGGACCGCTGACCGACCCGTCGGCCTACGACTCCACCGAGCGCTACCTGCGGTACGTGGCCGAGCTGGCGCGGGAGGGACGGGCCGGGGGGCTGACCCCGCTGGAGGTCGCCCGGCGGGCCGACCTCGGCGAGTTCGCCGCGTGGCGGGAGAGCGAGCGGCTGGTGGCGAACGTGCACCGGGCCTACGCGGAGCTGGCCGGGGAGCCGGAGGGCGCACCGCTGGACATACTGGCGGTCCTGCGGGACATGACCGTGATGAACGGCGGTACGCCGATCCTCTGCCACGCGTGAGACCGGCGGGCCGGAAGTGTCTTTTCGGCCCACCCTCTGGACGACATACCGACTGGTCGGCATCATGGCATGCGGAGGTGCGCCGACGCACCTCCGCCCTTCCTCCTCGTCCACTCCACGCACGGAGGTGCGCGCATGACCTCAGCCCCGGCAGACCCCCGAGGCCTGGATCTGGAGCGGCTGCGCGGTCATCTCGACCGGGTCCGGCCGGGACTCGTGGCCGGTGCGCTGCGCGGCCGGCTGATCGAGGGCGGCCGGTCGAACCTCACGTACGAGATCACCGACGGGACCGCCCGCTGGGTGGTGCGCAGGCCTCCGCTGGGCCACGTACTGGCCACCGCCCATGACATGCGCCGCGAGCACCGGGTCATCGCGGCGCTGCACGGGACGGCCGTGCCGGTGCCGGAGCCGGTGCTGCTGTGCGAGGACGAGGAGGTGCTCGGGGCACCGTTCTACGTCATGGAGTACGTGGACGGGGTGCCGTACCGTACGGCCGGCGAGCTGGCGGCGATCGGCCCGGACCGCACCCGGCGGGCCGTGCTCGGCCTGGTGGACACGCTGGTCGAGCTGCACGCGGTGGATCCGGAGGCGGTGGGCCTGGGTGACTTCGGCCGTCCGGAGGGCTTCCTCGACCGGCAGCTGCGCCGCTGGGGCAAGCAGCTCGCGGCCTCCCGGGGGCGCGAGCTCGCCGGGATCGACGAGCTGCACGGCACCCTGGGCCGCCGGCTGCCCCGCTCCCCCGCCCCCACCGTGGTGCACGGCGACTACCGGCTCGACAACGTGCTGATCGGCGGGTCCCCGTCCGGCACCGACGAGATCCGGGCGGTGCTGGACTGGGAGATGTCCACGCTCGGGGATCCGTTGACGGACCTGGGGCTGCTGGTGATGTACAGCTCCGACCTGGGCCTGACCGCGTCCCCGGTGAGTACGACGAGCGGGGCTCCGGGGCATCCGGCGCCCGCCGAACTGGTCGAGCGGTACGCGGCCCGGTCGGGGCGGGACACCGGGGCCATCGCCTGGTACACGGCCTTCGCCTGGTTCAAACTCGCGGTGATCCTCGAGGGCATCCACTACCGCTACACGCTCGGGCAGACCGTCGGCGCGGGCTTCGACCGGATCGGCGAGCTGGTCCCGGTCTTCATCGAGCACGGACTGACCACCCTCCAGGAACTGCAGGAAGGCTGAGGCACGCAGCATGGACTTCGCATTCGACGCCCGGACCGAGGAACTCCGCGAGCGGCTGCTCGCGTTCATGGAGGAGTACGTCTACCCGGCGGAGCCCGTCGCCGCCGAGCAGCGCGCACGGCTGGCCTCGCCCTGGGACACCCCGGCCGTCTTCGGTGAACTGAAGGCCGAGGCGCGCCGCCAGGGCCTGTGGAACCTCTTCTTCGTGGACCAGCACGGCCTGCCGGGCGGGGAGTACGGCGCGGGGCTGACCAACCTCCAGTACGCGCCGCTGGCGGAGATCACCGGCCGCAGCCCGCACCTGGCCCCCACGGCGACCAACTGCGCGGCCCCGGACACCGGGAACATGGAGCTGCTGGCCCAGTTCGGGAGCGAGGAGCAGAAGAAGCAGTGGCTGGAGCCGCTGCTGGAGGGCGAGATCCGCTCCGCGTTCGCGATGACGGAGCCCGAGGTGGCTTCCTCGGACGCGACGAACGTCGAGACCCGGATCGAGCGGGTGGGTGACGAGTACGTGGTCACGGGCCGCAAGTGGTTCATCTCCGGTGCCATGAACCCGGACTGCAAGGTCTTCATCGTGATGGGCAAGACCGACCCGGAGGGCGCCGATCCGCGCCGCCAGCAGTCGATGGTCCTGGTCCCGCGGGACACGCCGGGTGTCGAGGTGCGCCGGGCCATGACGGTGTACGGGTACGAGGACCACGACCACGGCGGCCACGCCGAGGTGGTGTTCGACGGGGTACGGGTCCCGGCGGCGAACCTGATCGGCGAGGAGGGCGGGGGCTTCGCCATCGCCCAGGCGCGGCTCGGTCCGGGCCGCATCCACCACTGCATGCGGCTGATCGGCATGGCGGAGCGGGCCATCGAGCTGATGTGCCGACGGGCGGTGGAGCGTACGGCCTTCGGCAAGCCGCTGGCCGCGCAGGGCGTCGTACAGAACTGGATCGCCGACGCCCGGGTGACGGTGGAGCAGTTGCGGCTGCTGGTGCTCAAGACGGCCTGGCTGATGGACACGGTCGGGAACCGGGGCGCGCACACCGAGATCCAGGCCATCAAGATCGCGACGCCGCGGGCGGTGGTGCGGATCCTGGACGACGCGGTGCAGTTGCACGGCGCGGGCGGGGTGAGCCAGGACTTCCCGCTGGCCGAACTGTGGGCGGCGGCGCGCACCCTGCGCCTGGCCGACGGCCCGGACGAGGTCCACCAGCGCTCCCTGGCCCGGCGGGAACTGCGGCAGTACATGTAGCCGGGGGCCGGTCCTCGGTCCCGCTCAGGAAGTGGGGGTGGGGCGGGCCGCCGCCGTGATGACCTCGTCCAGGACCTCGCGGGAGCGGAGCAGATCGCCGATCATCCGGTCGATCCGCTCCCGCTCCGCGGACAGTTCGGCCACCAGCGCCGGGGTGGCGCGCACGGACGGGCCGCCGTCCTCGTCCCGCATGCACGGCAGGATCTGCCCGATCTTGGCGCTGTTCAGGCCGGCCGCGTAGAGCTCCTGGATGCGGATGACCCGGTCGACGGCCCGCTCGGGGAAGTCCCGGTGGCCGCCGGGCGTACGGTCGGCGGCCAGCAGGCCCTGTGCCTCGTAGTAGCGCAGCGAACGCTCGGCCACGCCGGTGCGCGCCGCCAGTTCCCCGATCCGCACGGTCGCCCCCCAGGAGTTGAATCTGACACCAGTGTCAGGTTCTACGGTACCCGGCATGACGCAGACGACACTCTTCGACCCCGCCCGGCTCGGCGGCCTGGAACTCCCCAGCCGCCTGGTGATGGCCCCGCTCACCCGCAACCGTGCCGACGCGGACGGCGTCCCCGGCGCACTCATGGCCACCTACTACGCCCAGCGCGCCTCGGCCGGTCTGATCATCGCCGAGGCCGCCACGCCGAACGCCGTCGGACAGACCTACCCCCACATCCCCGGCATCCACACCCCGGCGCAGATCGCCGGCTGGCGGCGGGTCACCGACGCGGTGCACGCGGCCGGCGGCCGGATGTTCCTCCAGCTCCAGCACGGCGGCCGGGTCGGCCACCCCGACACGAGCGGGCACGTCCCGCTCGCCCCGTCGTCCGTACGGTTCCCCGAGCCGCTGCACACCCCCGGCGGGCTGCGCGACGCGGTGGCGCCCCGGGAGATGACGGACGCGGAGATCCGGTCCACCATCGCCGACTTCGCGAACGCCGCGCGGAACGCCGTCGAAGCCGGGTTCGCCGGTGTGGAGGTGCACTCGGCCAACGGCCACCTGCTCCACCAGTTCCTCGCGCGGAACACCAACCGCCGCACCGACGGGTGGGGCGGCTTCGTCGAGGGCCGCATCCGCTTCACCGTGGAGGTGGTGCGGGCGGTGATCGAGGCAGTCGGCGCGGAGCGGACCGGCGTCCGCATCTCGCCCGGACTGGATGTCAACGCCATCGAGGAGGGCGACACCGGGGCGATCTACCCGGCGCTCATCGAGGCACTGGCGCAGCTCGGGCCGGTCTACCTGCACCAGGTGTACGCGGACCCGGACCTGCCCCTGTTCGGCGAGATCCGCAGGGCCTGGCCCGGCACGCTGATCGCCAACCCGGCGCTCTCCCGCGAGGAGGTGGCGGCCGACGGCGGCGCACGGCGCGGCGAGCGGCTGCTGGCCGCGGGCGCCGACCTGATCGCGCTGGGCCGGGGCTTCCTCGCCAACCCCGACCTCGTGGAGCGGCTGCGCACGGGTGCGCCGCTCAACGCGGTCCGGCCGGAGTTCCTGATGTACGTCCAGGGGCCGGAGGGCTACACCGACTACCCCTCGCTGGAGGCCGCGGGGGTCAGGGCCGCAGCGCCCGCAGCAGCAGGTCCGCGAGGTGGTCGGCGACCTGCTGCGGCGTGAGCGGGCCGTCCGCCCGGTACCAGGTGGACAGGTGGTGGACGGACCCGAAGTGGTAGTCCACCACCAGGTCGGCGGGGGTGGCGGTGGAGAACACGCCGGCCCGCTGGCCCTCCTCGATCAGGGCCCGGAAGCGCTCGTGGTAGCGCCGGCGCTCCGCTCGTACCTGCTTGAACTTCTCCGGGCTGAGCTGGTGCATCGACCGGAAGAAGATCATGGCGTCGTCGAGGTTCTCGATGGTGGTGACGACCACGTCGGCGGCTGCGGCCCGCAGCCGCTCCTCGACGGGGGCGTCGGACTCGGCCACCGCGTCCAGGCGCTGCTGCTGCAGGCGCAGCATCCGCGCGTACACCTCGTGCAGCAGGTCGTCCTTGGACCCGAAGTAGTGGTAGAGCGCGCCCTTGGTGACTCCGGCCGCCTCGACGATCTCCTGGACGGACGTGCGGTCGTAGCCGCGCTCGGCGAACAGCCGGGTGGCGACGGCCAGCAGCCGCTGCGGTACCGGGGCTTCGTGCGTCCCTGCGGGTTCCGTGGTCCTGGCCGCCATGGTGCTGACCTTCCCTTTCTCGTTCGTGCCTGGTCGGTGCGACCAGCTGTACGACCGTCCGACTGTTTTCAGCCGCGGTCGCGCAGTTCCCGTCGCAGGATCTTGCCACTGGTCGTCTTCGGAAGGACAGGCAGGATCTCGACCTGACGGGGGTATTTGTACGCGGCGATGCGCTCGGCGCAGTGGGCGGCGAGCTCCTCCGGCCCGGCCGAGGAGCCGGGGCGCAGGCTCACGTACGCCTTCACGCTCTCCCCGCGGTACGGATCGGGGACGCCGACCACCGCCGCCTCGCGGACGGCGGGGTGGGTGTAGAGCACGTCCTCGACCTCGCGCGGCCAGACCTTGAAGCCGGACGCGTTGATCATGTCCTTCTTGCGGTCGACGACGTAGAGCCAGCCGTCCGCGTCCATGAAGCCGACGTCCCCGGTGCGCAGTTCGCCGTCCGGGAAGGCCTCGGCGGTCTCGGCGGGCAGGCCCCAGTAGCCGGGTACGACCTGGGGGCCGCGGACGGCGATCTCGCCGGTCCGGCCGAAGGGGAGCTCGGACCCGTGCTCGTCGAGGATGCGGACGACCGTGTCGGTACCGGGCAGGCCCACGGAAAGGGTGCCGGAGGCCGGGTCGACGGGGGCTTCGAGGTGCACGGGCACGCTGGCGCACGGGGCGGTGCACTCGGTGAGGCCGTAGCCGTTGCGGAGGTAGAAGCCGAAGGCCGTGCGCAGTCGTTCGACGAGCGCGGGAGGGAGCGGGGCGCCGCCGGAGGAGAGCACCTGGAAGGAGGCGAAGTGGTCCGGGGTGGCGGCGGGGTGGGCGGCCAGGGCCATGAAGGCGGTGGCCGGGCCGACGGCGTAGGCGGGGCGGTGTTCCAGGAAGGCGTCGAGGACGGCGCCGGCGTCGAAGCGGTGGGCGAGGACGAGGGTGCCGGCGTTGACGAAGCAGGCCGTGAGCTCGCAGACCATGCCGGTGATGTGGAAGAGGGGCGCGAGGGCGAAGTAGCCGGCGCCCTCGGCGATGGGGTGGGAGGTCACCTGGCGTACGGCGTTGTAGGTGAGGGCGCCGTGCGGGTTCATCGCGCCCTTGGGGGTGCCGCTGGTGCCGGAGGTGTAGCTGATGAGGGCGGTGTCGGCGGCGGTGAGTCCGGGGCCGTCCGGGGCGGGCCGCCGGGCACGGGCCACGGTGAGGAGGTCGGCGGTGTGCGGGCCCGGGGGCCCAGCGGCGGCGTCCGCGGGACCGGTCGGCTGATGCGGTATGGAGGGGCCCGCCGGGTCGGGCGCCGGGCCGAAGACGCGCGGGTCGTTGCGGGTCTGGACGTCCCGGTCCGATGCGGTCAGCACGGTCCGTACGGCAGTGCCCCGCACGGATTCGCGCAGGTACGCCGTCCAGGCGCGGCCGTCGCACACGAGCGCGGCGGCCCCGGAGTCGTGCAGGGCATGGCCGACCTCGCCGGACTTGTACATGGGGTTGAGGGGGACGACGACCGCCCCGGCCTTCCAGGCGCCGAGGACGGCGAGCACGAAGTGCGGGGTGTTCTGGAGCATGACCGCGACCCGGTCGCCGTGGCGGACGCCGCGCGCCGCGAGGTGTCCGGCGACGGAGTCGGAGTACGCGTCGGCCTCGGCATAGCCGATCCGGCCGTCGAAGTAGGCGAGCGCGGTGCGTTCGGGGGCACGGGCGACGGCCGCGCGGAAGGCGTGCAGAACGGTCGGCGGCGGCGCAACGGGCGCCAGCTGGGCCGGGGAGAGCAGTCCGCGCCACGGCCGGGCGGCGTAGGGGGAGCCGTCGGCGGAGGCGGCAGCGGAGCCGTCGGCGGAGGCGGGAGCGGAGCCGTCGGCCGAGGCCGCAGCGGAGCCGGAACCGTCGGCCGAGGCCGCAGCGGAGCCGGAGGCGTCCGCCGAGGCCGCAGCGGAGCCCGAGCCCGGGCCGTCGGCGGAGGTCACCTGGTCTCCCATGCCTGCTGGAGGTGGTTCATACCGCTCAGCCAGCGGTCCGGCTCGGTGGCGCGGACCGCGTAGTAGTCGGCGACCTCGGGGTGCGGGAGGATCAAGAAGCGGCCCTTCTCCATGCCGTCGAACAGCGCGTCCGCGACCGCTTCCGGCTCGATCGCGGACGGCGCGAGGACGAGTTCGCCCGCCGAGCCCGCGGCGGTCAGCATGTCGGTGCGCACTCCCTGCGGGCAGATGGCGTGGACCTGGACACCGCGGTGCCGGTAGGTCAGCGAGAGCCATTCCGCGAAGGCGAGCGCACCGTGCTTGGTGACACTGTACGGGGCGGCCCCGATCATGCTGAGCAGTCCCGCGGCGGAGACGGTGGAGACGAAGCGGCCCGTCCCCCGCTCCAGCCAGTCCGGCAGCAGCAGCCGGGCGGCCCGGACGTGGGCCATGACGTTGACGCTCCAGGCCGCTTCCCAGACGGCCTCGTCGGCGTCGGCGTCGCCGCCCGAGGCGAGTCCGGCGTTGGCGCAGTAGACGTCGACGGTCCCGCCGAGGGCCTCGCGGGCCTCGGCCACGATCTGCGAGGCGTCGCCCGGCAGCGGGATCGCCCGGTCGCCGATGGCGCCCGCGACCTCGGCGGCCCTGGCCGGGTCGAGGTCGTTGACGACCACCGTGGCGCCCTCCGCCGCGAAGCGGTGGGCGAGCGCGGCGCCGATGCCGCCGCCCGCGCCGGTGACGACGACTCGCTGGTCCTGGTACGCGCTCACGGGATCACACCTCTCGTACGGGCCGGGACGGCCGGGGCGGCCGGGTTCCGGATCCCGGCAGACTAACCAGTCGGTATGTCGGGGCGGAAGGGGCACGGCCCTTAGCGTGTCGGGATGACGCTGTCGCGACGCGGGGTGCTGGGTCTGGCGGGGGCCGTGGGATCGGCGGGCGCGATGGGCGCCCTGGGCGCGGCCGCTCCGGCCGGGACGGGCCGGACGGTCGGGGCTGCAGAGGCGGTCGGGACCGCAGGAGCCGCCGGGGCCCCGGGAAGCGCCGGAGCCGCCGGGACTTCCGCGCTGCGGGCGGCCGGCCGGGTGCGCACCGGCTTCGAGCGGCTCGCAGCGGACGGGTACGCCGTCCTGGCCGGACAGAAGGTCGGGGTGGTCACCAACCCCACCGGGATCACCCCCGACGCCCGGCACCTGGTCGACGTGCTGCACGCGGACGAACGCGTCGACCTCGTCGCGGTGTTCGGGCCCGAGCACGGCTTCCGCGGGACGGCGCAGGCCGGGGATTCCGAGGGCGCCTCGCGGGACCCGGCGACCGGTCTGCCCGTGTACGACACGTACGACAAGAGCGGGCAGCGGCTCGCCGACGTGTTCACGGCGGCCGGGATCGACACCGTCGTCTTCGACATCCAGGACGTCGGGGCGCGCTTCTACACGTACATCTGGACCCTCTACGACTGCATGCGCGCGGCCGCCCTCGCCGGCAAGGCGGTGGTCGTCCTGGACCGGCCCAATCCGGTGGGCGGCCGGCGGGCGGCGGGCCCGGTGCTGGAACGGCCGTACGCCAGCTTCGTGGGCCGGGAGCCGATCGCGCTCGCGCACGGGATGACCGCGGCCGAGCTGGCGCGGCTGTTCAACGGCGAGTTCCTGGGCGCCGCCCCCGTCAGGCTGACCACGGTGGCGATGTCCGGGTGGCGGCGCGGGGCGTTCTTCGGGGAGACCGGACTGCCCTGGGTGCCGCCGAGCCCGAACATGCCGACCCCGGACACGGCCCTCGCGTACGCCGGCACCTGCCTGTTCGAGGGGACGAACCTCTCCGAGGGGCGCGGCACGACCACGCCCTTCGAGGTGCTCGGGGCGGAGGGGATCGACCGGCGGTGGGCGGAGGCGGCGAACGCGCTGGGGCTGCCCGGGGTGTGGTTCCGGGAGGCCTACTTCACTCCGACCTTCTCCAAGCACGTGGGGAAGGTCTGCGGCGGGGTCCGGCTGATCGTGCACGACCGGGAGGCCTTCGACCCGGTACGTGCGGGCGTCGGGCTGCTGGTGACCGCGCGCCGGGTGTGGAGCGGCTTCGGCTGGCGCCCGGACCACTGGATCGACCGGCTGACCGGCTCGGACCGGGTACGGAAGCTGATCGACGCGGGCGCCGGGGTGGAGGAGGTCGCGGGCGACTGGGCGGCGGGGCTGGCCCGCTTCGAGGCGGTGCGCGCGCGGTACCTGCTCTACCCCTGAGCCGACCGCGCCGGGGGGCTGGCCGGGCGGGCGCCGCAGCAGGATGCTGACTGCACCGGAGGCACGGCGTGAAGGGGGGCGTCATGGCGGACGTCGGTGGCGGACTTGGGTCCGGGACAGGGGCCGGAGCCCGGACCGGGATCGGGACCGGGACCCGGACCGGGATCGGGACCGGAATCGGGGTGGGGCCGTACGCGGAGCTGACCTTCGACTCCGAAGGGGACGTGGACCGCGCCTCGCAGGGAGCGGTGGCCCGGATGGAGGCGACGGACGTGCTCGTCTTCGCGCACGGCTGGAACAGCGACCGGTCCACGTCGACCCGGCTCTACGACCGGTTCTTCGCGCCTTTCCCCGCGTTGGTGGGGCCGGGGGTGCGGTTGGGGTACGTGGGTGTCGTGTGGCCGTCGATGCGGTTCTCCGACGAGCCGATACCCGACTTCGAGGTGGCCGGCGCCCTCGCGGAACCGGGCCACGGCTGCGCGCTCGACCCCCTCACCCGGCAGGCGCTCGGGGAGTTCTGGCCGGGGCGGGGGGCGGAGCTGGACCGGCTGGCGGAACTGCTGGCGGAGCGGCCGGAGTCGGCGGCCGCCTTCATCGAGTTCGGCGCGCTCGTGCGGGAGCTGGCCGGGGTGGACGTCGTGCACGCGGTGGTCGCGCCGGCGGTCCCCGCGATCTTCGCCGACGACGTGCTCGAAGTCTGCCGGGCCCTCACGCTGGCCCTGGCCAGGGCCCGTGCCGGGGCGGATGCGGAAGCCGGGGCCGGCACCGGGGCAGAGGCGGGGGCCGCCCCCGAGGAGCCGGGGCTCACGGCCGGCGGCGGCCTGCGCGGCCTGTGGGGCGGCGCCAAGGAACTGCTGCGCCAGGCGGCGTACTACAAGATGAAGAAGCGGGCGGGTGTGGTCGGCGAGCGGGGGCTCGGCCCGGTACTGGCGGAGCTGGCGGCAGGCCGTCCGGCCCTGCGCTTCCACCTGATCGGGCACAGCTTCGGGGCACGGGTGGTGTCCTTCTCGCTGCGCGCGGTGCCGGACGGGGCCCGGTACGTGAGGTCGGTGACCCTGCTCCAGGGCGCCTTCTCCCACTACGCCTTCGCCGACCGGCTGCCGCACGACAAGGGCCGCGGCGGGGCCCTGCGCGGCCTGCACCGGAAGGTCGACGGACCGGTGGTGGCCTGCCATTCCCCGCACGACTCGGCCCTCAGGGTCTTCTACCCGTTGGCGTCCCGGATGGCGGGTGATTCGGCCGGTCTGCTCGGATTCGACCAGCGGTGGGGCGCGATCGGGCACGACGGGGTCCAGGCGGTGCAGGGGGCGCCCCGACTGAGCCTCGACACGGCCCTGCGCGAGGGGGTGCCCCCGGCCGGTTGCGTCAGCGTGGACGCGGGCTCCGTGGTGCGGCGCGGCGGCGCCCCCTCGGGGGCGCACAGCGACATCTGCCACGAGGAACTGGCCCGGGTGGTGGTGTCCGCGGGACGCATGGGGCGCTGACTTCCGGCCATGTGCCACCCGCACGCCTCGTCCGCCCCCGCATGCGCCCGCTCCCGACCGGGCATGTTGGGCACATCGGCGGAGGTGATGGCGTGATGGCGGGATTCCGGAGTCTGGCCTACCAGGTGCGCGACGCGCGCAATGACCGGGCCCTGCGGCGCCACTCGCTGCGCCGCTGCCTGGAGCGGTTCGCGCCCTACGGGCACCGGGCCACCTGGTGGCACCTGTGCGACCGGCACGGGATCGCCCCCGAGGACCGGGGGGCCGACCCGCTGCGGCTGGTCGCCGCGCTGGAGGAGCTGGAGGACGCGCGGAGGGTCTGGCTGGAGTACGAGCGGCAGTTCGCGGAACGGCGTCGGCGGGAGAAGCACCACGGGCTGCGGCGGCCGGAGTGGGCGTGGGGCGGGAGCGGGGACGCCGTGGTGCGCTGCGCGGACCCGGGGGTACGGCCGGAGGGGGCGCTGGGCGAGGTGCTGCGGCGGCTGGTCCGGGCGCTGGAGTCGGAGCCGGGGACGGCGTGCCCGGTGTGCGGGGACACCGAGCTGCGGTGGCCGGAGGTGGCTCCGGTGGGCCCCTGGGAGGGGGCACCGGCCTGGGACGGACCGGTGTGCGCGGGCTGCGGGATCGTGGTGCCGAGACCGGCCCTGGCGGACTTCCCCGCGGCGGGCGCGGCGTGAGAACGGCGGCCCGCCCGGCCGTGTCGCTCAACGGTTCGCGCGGTGCCTCCGACGGGCCCGCCGTGCCGATGTCGCCGCAGGACCTGGCCGAGTCGGCGGTACGGGCGGTCGCCGCCGGGGCCGGCGAGGTGCTGGTGCACCCGCGGACGCCGTGCGGGCGGGAGAGCCTTTCGCCGCGGGTGGTCGGGCCGGTGCTGGAGGTACTGCGGGCCGCGGGGGTGGGGGTGCCGCTGACGGTCCCGGCGAGCATCGGGGCCGAGCCGGAGCCGGCGGAGCGCCAGGCGCGGGTCCGGGCGTGGACGGTACTGCCGGACCGCGCGGTGGTGCACTTCGCGGAGCCGGGGGCGGCCGCACTGGCTCTGGCCCTGCTGGAGCGGGGGGTCGCGGTGGACGCGGTGGTGCCGCCGGCCGGCCCGGCCGGCCCTGAGCCGCTGGAGCGGCTCCGGTCCTGGCTGACGCGGATCCCGAGCGGCAGCGCCGGCCGCGTCCGCGTGGCCGCGGAGATCACCGGAGGCGTGCCGGACACCCTCTTCACGGGGCCCGAGCCGACCACCGCGCCCGGCCGGCCGGGCGGGGCGGCGGGCGGGGCCGCGGCGGCGGGCGGGGCGGGGCTGCCGGTCGGGTGGTGCGGGCCGGCGCCGGGAGGGGTGCTGCTGTTCGGACGGGACGGGGCCTCCTGGCCGGCGCTGCGGCTGGCCGCCCGGTGCGGCGCGGCCGCACGCACCGGCGTAGGAGACGTGCTGCACCTGCCGGACGGGCGGCCGGCGCGGTCCAACGCCGAACTGGTCGCGGCGGCCCGGGAACTGCTGCCGCGGGAAGCGTGAACCGGCCGGCTACCGCACCCCCTAGAGCCGCGAGCCGGTGAGGCGTTCGCCGAAGACGTCGTCCGGGTTGGACAGGGCGCAGGTCTCCATGGAGAGGCAGCCGCAGCCGATGCAGTCCGTCAGGTGGTCGCGCAGACGGGCGAGCCTGCCGATGCGCTCGTCGAGTTCGGTGCGCCAGGCCTCGGAGAGGCGGGCCCAGTCCTCACGGTTGGGGGTGCGCTCCTCCGGGAGCTGGGCCAGTGCCTCACGAATGCTGGCGAGCGGGATGCCCACCCGCTGGGCCGCGCGGACGAAGGCCACCCGGCGCAGGGCGTCACGGGTGTAGCGGCGCTGGTTGCCGCTCGTACGGCGGCTGCTGATCAGGCCCTTGGACTCGTAGAAGTGGAGCGCTGAGACGGCCGCGCCGCTGCGTGCGGACAGCTGGCCGACGGTGAGTTCGTGGATTTTCTCGGGAATCTGCGGCACCCGGCCGAGGGTAGTCGGAGGTCCGTTGACATACACATACGGTCCCAGCATGCTGAGCAAGCGCTTATTCGTCCGTCAGTGCTCCGCGAGAGACAGGAACAGGCATGGCCGAGCCGAGGGTCTTCACGTCCGCCGAGGAACTGCACGCCGGGATCGGCGAACCGCTCGGTCCCAGCGGGTGGCTGGAGGTGGACCAGAAGCGGATCGACCTCTTCGCGGACGCGACCGGCGACCACCAGTGGATCCACGTGGACCCGGAGCGCGCCGCGACCGGACCCTTCGGCTCCACCATCGCGCACGGCTATCTGACGCTGTCGCTGCTGCCCAGTCTGGTGCCGCAGGTCATGCGGGTCGAGGGCATGCGGATGGGCCTCAACTACGGTACGAACAAGGTCCGTTTCCCGGCGACGGTGCCGGTCGGCTCGCGGCTGCGCGCCACCGCCGTGATCACGGAGGTGGCGGAGGCGGGTGGTGGCGTACAGGTCACGGCGACCGTCACCGTGGAACGCGAGGGCGGCGAGAAGCCGGTGTGCGTGGCGGAGTCGGTGTCCCGCTACTACTTCTGAGGGCGCGGCCGCGCGCCCACCATGCGGAGCACGAGGTCGGCGTAGAGCGCGCCGACCTCGTCGGGCGTGCGCTGTCCGGCCGTGCTGAACCAGCGGGCCACGTCGATGCACAGCGACAGCACGGCGAGGGTGGTGCCCGGCACGTCGGGGACGTCGAACTCCCCCGCCGCGACCCCGTCGGCGAGGATGCGGCGCACGGCGGCGTCGCTCCGCCGGCGCAGTGCCACGATCTCGGTGCGGTGCTCCGGGGCGAGGGCGTCGAGCTCGTACTGGACCACGCGCGCGGTGGTGTGGTGCGCGGCGTGCCACCGTACGAAGGACCGCACGGCGGCGTCGAGGCGCTCGGCGGCGCAGCCCGGGCCGTCGGCGGCGATCGTGAGGATCTCCAGCGCCTTGTCGTGCCCGATCCGGCTGATCCGGTGGAGCAGTTCTTCCTTGGTCTTGTAGTGGATGTAGAGCGCGGCCGGGCTCATGCCGGCGCGGCCCGCGATGTCGCGGGTGGTGGTGGCGTGGTAGCCGCGCTCGGCGAAGGCGTCGACGGCGGCGACGAGCAGCCGCCGTGCGGCGTCCGGGGTGACCTCGGACCACGGCCGGTAGCCGTCGGCCGTGTCCTCCGCGCTGTCCATCGCTCACTCACCTCTTCACCGTTCGGGAGTGAACACCCTACACGGGGGGGTGAGCAAGCGCTTAGCGTTCTCGGCCGGGCCCGACCGGCCGCGCGGACTACTTCGGCGCGAACGGGTCGTACTCGGCCATGAGCTTCTCCATTCTGGCCTGATCCACCCGGCTGACGATCTGCGTGACCTCCTGCCGGTCGCGGATCACCTTGGCGAGGGTGAAGGCCGAGGTGGTGAGGTAGAGGACCGCGATGCCGAGGAAGGCACGGACCCAGCCGTCCGCCTCCAGTCGGTAGATCCCCACGGCCACGGCGATGAGGGCGATGGCGAAGGAGGCGACGGCCTGTCCGTAGTACGCCCCCGTGCTCTGCTGCTTGACCGGTGTCTCGTTCATGCGTCGAGCATCGGGGCGCCGCGCGGCGGTGCACATCCGCACGCGTACTCACACCGGCGACTCCGGTACTCACCTGCGCGGGCGACGGGCGGGGGCCGGGGGCTGTCTCTTATACACATCTGACGCTGCCGACGAA
>NZ_JOBX01000041.1:0-64760 GCF_000720645.1 Streptomyces sp. NRRL S-378 | reverse complement strand
GGCTGGGGGGGCGCGGCGGCGGGGGATGCGCCGGGCGCCGGGCCGCGCCGGTGCGTGGCGCGCGCCGGTGCGTGGCGCGCTGCTGCGCGTGAGCGCCGGGGGTGCGGTGGCCCCGGGTCGGTGCGCGACCGGGGGCGGCCGGGGTTCCTGCGACGCGCCCGGGCCGATCGGGTGAGGGGAGCGGCGGCGGGCGGGCGCGCGCCGTTCCCGGGGTCGGGCGGTGGTGCCACTGCGGCGCGGGGGCCTTCGGCGGCGACCGGACGTCCGGGCTGCGGGTTCACCGCACGGTGGGGTCCGAGGGGTGCAGCGCGTGGGTGAGCGCGTCGAGGGCCCGGTGTGCGGTCTCGTCGTCGAGGACCGCCCGGTCCCACACCATCCGCAGACGGATCTCCGCTCCTTGCGTGACGGACAGGGCGAAGGGGGCGCGGACCGGCCGGCCGTCGACGTGGATCTCCCGTCCCTCGACCCCGGCCATCTTCAGCGGCGGGCGGCGCGTGTCGTCGTCCACGGTGAGCAGCCCGTCGAGGCCTCCGGTCCAGCGCGAGCCGGTGGAGCGTACGGCGGTGACGACCGCGTCGAACGGTACGTCGGCCCGGTCGAGGTCGTCCCACCAGGCGTCGGCCGTTCCCTCCGGGCCGGGTCCGGGGCCGCGGCCCGTGTCGACCGGGAAAACGAGGGTGTTGAGGAAGCAGCCGACGACCGGTTCCGCTCCTGCGGGGCGGCCGCCCCACGGGTAGCCGAGCGGGACCGCACGGTCGGTGCCGTACAGCTCGCGGGTCGCTGAGCGGCAGGCGTCGAGCAGGCGGGGGAAGGACAGGCCGCCGCCGTCGTGCGCGGGAAGCCGGGCCTGCGCGGCGCCGCTGGGCCGTGCGCCCTCGGGCACGCGTGCCGGGCGGGGTGCCGGGGCGTGGGTGTCGAGCGCGCGCAGCCGGTCCGCCCAGTACGCGGCGGCCTCGGGCGTCTCCGCCCGTTCCTCGGCGGCGAGTTGGCCGAGGACCGCATCCCGGTAGGCGGCGAGTTCGGCGTGCGTCTCCTCCGGTGCGGTCAGGGCTGCGGGGTCGTCCTCGTCGTAGGCGGAGCCGAGTTCGTCGACGATCCGCGCGAGCGAACGGCCGTCGCAGGCGGCGTGGTCGAGGACGACGGCGAGGATGTCCTCCTCGCGTTCCTCGTCGTCTACGAGGAACAGCCGCATGGCGGGGCCCTGTGCGTCCCAGGAGGACAGTGCGCGACGGATCGCGTCGGCGGCTGACTCCCCCGGCAGGAGGCCCGGCCGGGTCACGCTGACGTCCGGATCGGCGGGGACGTTCAGGACGGGAGTGCCGCGCACCACGCCGACGCGCGAGCGCAGGGCGGTGTGCCGGGCGGCGAGTCTGCGGGCGGCGGCCCGCAGCCTTCCGGGGTCGACGGTTCCGTGCGGGAACGCGAAGAACATCGGTACGAGGTCGGGGCGTCCCGCCGGGTCGAGGGACCGCACCAGCACGAAGCGGCGCTGTGCTCCCGTGACCGGCAGCAGGGTGTCGGACCGGTCGCCGGCGAGGCGTCGGTAACGGGCCAGGTACTGGCTGGTGATGCTGAGCACGTCGTCCTCTTCGTCGTGTCCGCGGTGGGGCGGAACGGTGTGGCGCTGGCTGCGGCGTCAGCCCGTGGGTGCGGGAGCCGGGCGTTCCTCGCCGTCGGTGGCGGCGGTGTCCCGGGGTGTCCCGCGGGCGGCGCTGCCGGCGCCGTCGTGGTCGTCGTCCTGCGCGGCGGGCAGGTCCCGCATCCGGCGCAGGGGGGAGAGCAGCAGCGGCAGGGGGACGGCGAGGATGCCGACGGCGCACCAGGCGAGGGCCGTGCGCGACCCGTAGGACTGGGCGAGGGCTCCGCCGAGGAGCGCACCGAGGGGCAGGGTGCCCCACATGAGGAAGCGCAGGGTGGCGTTCATCCGGCCGAGGAGACGTGGCGGGCACATCCCCTGGCGGAAGCTGACCTGGGCGACGTTGTAGACGACGGCGCCGAAGGAGACGACCGCCGAACCGGCGGCGAACAGGACCGCGCCGGCGACGCCGTGCCCGGACAGGGGCCACAGCAGCGCGAACGGGCCGGTGACGAGGAGGGACAGGAGGATGACCCGGGCCTGTCCCAGCCGGGCGGCGAGTCGTCCGGCGCACAGGGCGCCGAGGAGTCCTCCCACGGCGGACGCGGAGAGCACCAGGCCGAGCCCGCCGGCTTCCAGACCGACGACGCGGACGAGGTGCACGGTCTGTGTCGCCATGAGGACGGCCGTGCAGAAGTTGGCGAGGCCGGTGGTGAAGGCGATGACGCGGAGCAGGGGGTGCCCGAAGATGAAGCGGACGCCCTCACCGATCTCCTTGCGCAGGGACCCGCCGGGGGCGCGCTCGGGTACCTCCTCGGTCTTCTCCACCCGGAACAGGAAGAGGGCGGAGAGGACGTAGCCGACGGCGTCGACGATGACCGCGAACTGCGCTCCGACGAGCTGGACCAGTCCGCCGCCGATGCCGGGGCCGGTGACGTGGGCGGTGGAGCGGACCGTCTCCAGCGCGCCGTTCCCGGCCACGAGTTGGTCACGGGGCAGGATCTGCGGCAGGTAGCTCTGATGGGCGACGTCGAAGAACACGGTCGCCACGCCGGTCACGAGCGCGACGGCGTACAGCTGGACCATGGTCAGGACGTCGGCGAGCGCGGCGGCGGGAATGCTCAGCATGGCCACGGCGCGCACCAGGTCCGCGCGGATCATCAGGGGCCGTTTGCGCATGCGGTCGGTGAGCGCACCGGCGGGCAGCCCGACGAGCAGGAAGGCGGCGGTTTCGGCGGCGGTCAGGAGGCCCACCTGGAAGGCGGGGGCGTCGAGTTCGAGAACGGCCACGAGGGGCAGCGCCACCAGCGTCACCTGAGCGCCGAACTGTCCCGTGGCGGCTCCGGCGAGCAGGAGACGGAAGTCGCGCAAGCGCATGGGGCCCCCGCTGGAGGCTCCGGATGTGTCGGACATGTGAACGACATTCACGGATCCATCGATCAAGAGTCAAAGCAAACCTGTCACTTTCGGACTCGTTTTGCTGCGCCGTGGATGTCGGTCGGGAAATTCTTCGCACTACCCGGGGTAAGGCCGGGTGAATTCCTGTCGGTTGCGTGCGCATCAGGAGGCGGGGAGGGCAAGGGGGGACAGGGGACGCGCGGGAGGGATCGACGGCGCCCCTTACCCTGAGTAACCAGATCTACCCTGACCGAAAAGGCTCACCTGTGATCACACCGCTGCGGAGGCGCTCATTCCGTCGGTTATGAACGCCACCCGGGGCAGACGCAGTGGCCGTACGACGCGCTCGGCGGCGCTCAGGCTAGGAAGCGTTCCACGGCCGCGCGGGCGCGGGCGTTCGAGGCCGCGGCCTTCGCCAGGGACCGGGCCAGGGCATCGGTCCACTCGTCCAACTCCACCCGGCGCCGGGACAGCACGATGCCCCGCACCTCGTGCAGGACCTCCGCGACCACCCGCCCGCGCTCCATCCGCAGCGCGAACCCCTGCTCTCCCAGGGCGACGTCCACTTCCACGACCGAACCCTCGCGCCCGGCCACCCGTTCCGCGAAACTGCGCCTGCGGCGGACCCGTACGGCGCCGGGCGGCAGCGAATCCGCCAGGCCCGCCGACAGCACCTGTGCGTAGAGGTTCAGGTCGGCGCTGTCCCGGCGCAGCGCCGCGGCCAGCAGGTGCACGTCCTCCTCGGGCTCGGGCTCAGGCATCGAGGCTCACCACCATGGCCGGTCGGTCGATGACGTGGTCGTCGTGCAGCGGGCGCACCGCCGTCCCGATGGCGAAGAACTCGGTGGTGTGGCTTCCCCAGCCGTGCGAGTGCTGCCTCAGCTGCACCGCCACGATGCCCTCGGCGTCCAGGACCTCGCCCTCCGCCCGCATCCGGCTCATGGCCAGGTCGCGCGCCTCGTACAGGGCCTGGGTGAACGGCTCGATCTCGACGTTGCGGCCGGCGTTGCTCAGCACCTGGGTGAACCGCTGGTGTGCGACGTGGTAGACGCACGACCCCATGACCAGGTCCAGGGGCGCGTACCCGGCCCGGATCAGCGTCCAGAATTCCTGCCCGGACAGGTCCGACGTGAACGGCTTGCCCTTGTTGTTGAGCCACGTCCCGGCCGGTCCGGGGTCGGCGCCGTCCGCCTTCACCGCGGTGCCGACCGCGATGAACTCGGCGATGTCCGACCCGAACTCCTTGAACTCGATGTCCAGCCGCACGCCCACGACCCCGTCCGCCCCCAGAGCGCTCGCCTCGGCCTCCATCCGGCTCATCGCGAACTCACGCGCCTGGTACATGGCCTGCGACAGCTTGGTCAGCTCCTGGTTCTTCGACCACCGGCCGAGCTGGAGGCCGACGTGGTGGACGGAGGAGCCGAGGACGAGGCCGAGCGGGCGGAAGCCGGCCTCGCGCACCAGCAGGAACTCGTTCACCGACAGGTCCGAGGTGAACATCCCGCCCTTCTCCCCCGGCGAACCCTTCTCTCCCGGTGAACCCTTCTCTCCCGGCTCGAGCCGCGCGAGCCGGCGCATGGCGTCCTCGGCCGCACCCTCGTCCGCCGGCTGCACGGCTTCCCCGATCATGTCCCGCCCCGTTCGTCCGGTCATCTCAGCGCTCTCGCTCCAGTCTCATGATGGTCAGTGGTGGTCTGGTGCCCGCGGGCCGTCCGGAGCGGCCGAACCGGGCGATCGAGGTGCCGACGAAGACCGCCTCGGCGGTGACGTCGCGCGACGACCCGTACGAGGGGCACTCGCTCTCGCCCACACGCAACTCCACGTCGTCCACCACCACCCCGTCACCACCGTGCCGCGCCGTGTCGACGGCCAGTTGCCTGCGCGCCTCCCGGCGGGCGTGGCTGATCAGCTGGGTGTAGCCGTCGACCTCCTGGTTCCTGGTGGCGAAGGGGACCCGGAGAGAGGTGCGCCAGTCGTCGTGGCGGATCGCGAAGGCGATGCCGAAGGCGAGTCCGACGGGAACCCACCCCGACCCGATGAGCGCGGCGAAGTCCGTGCCGCTCAGGTGTGAGGTGAACGGCGCACGCGGCCGGATGCGCGACCGGGCCCGGACGGCAGTGCCACGCACCGTGAACTCCAGCCCTCCTGCGGGGAATTCCCCGACGTGCAGGTCCACGCCGACGATCCCGTCACCGCCGAGCGCCCCGCATTCGGCCACCGCGCGCGCCAGGGCCGACCTGCGCGCCGCGTACATCGTCCGCACCAGCTGCGACAGGGAGGACGCCCATCTCGACGACGGCACCGGCTTGTTGTCGTCGGTGACCGACCAGTTGCCGGGACAGCCCCAGACACCCGTGTACCCGATGTTGTAGACGGCCGCGCCGAGCACCTGCCCGACCGGCTCGAACCCGGCCCCACTGATCGCGGCGAACTCACCTTCCGACAGCCCCGAGTTCCAGGTGCGGCCCGGCCGCGGCGTCGCCCTGCCTGCGGCGGTGTCCCCCGGCAGTCCGGCGTTTCCTGCGTATGTCATCCGCTCCCGCCATCGATCTGTGCGCTGACCGCGCGGATCGCGCCCCCGTTTCGGCAGATTACGTCATCGGCAGGACCGCCGAGGTGGTCTTGTGTCGATCTTCGAATGCCTACGCCGCCGCGCCACCCTCGTCGACCCGGACCACCTGCTGCAAGAACCCCTGCACCCGGGCCACGGCCTCGTCCTGTCCCTGGCCTGGCGGCGCACGGGCACCGGCTGACCGGGACGGCCTAAGCCGCCGGTCCCGCCCCCCTCCTCCGGACGGACCGGCCGGTCCGGGCCGAGGCCCGGCGTGCGGACGTTTGCGCGGTGGATTCGAGACAACCGCACGCCTTCCGCTGGACGGTACCGACCGGCCGGTGTTCCGTGGTCCCGGACTTCGCCGGTCGCGGGAGGTCGGACAACCCCGGTTGTCCGCGGACGGATCAGGGGGGACGCATGGCGCGAGCGGGACGCCCGCAGGGGGCCATGAAGGGTGCGACGCGGGCTGCGGACGAGCTGGCCCGGTTCCTGGTCGAGCTCACCGCCGGGCTCACCGTGCGCGAGATGGCGCAGCGGTACGGCGGGGGCAAGACCAGCTGGGGCGAGTACCGCTCCGGCACCCGGATCATCCCGCTGGGCCGGCTGAACGCGGTGGTACGGGACCTGGTGCGCGACGGGCGTGGCCGCCAGGACATGCTTCGCCGGGCCGGAAGACTCCACGAGGCGGCCCTGGTCGCCGGGGCGGAGGCCGAGCCCCCGGCCCGGCTCGACGAGGCGCTGCGGCGCGCCGAGGCGGATCTCGCCGAGTCCGAACGGATCGTGCGGCAACTGGCTTCGGTGATCGCCACGTTACTGGCGGAACAGGAGGCCGCGGCGGAGCCGGCGACGGAACCCGGGGCGACGCGGCCGAAGCCGACGGCGGAGGCCCGGCCCGCCTCCGAGCCGGCCTCCACGCAAGACGGCGGCACCGGGGACGGGTTGCTGGAGCGTGCGATGGAGCAGCTCGGCGCGGTGTGGGCCGTCCGCGCGACGGCCCGTCGGATCACCGCGCTCGGGGACGCGGCCCCGAGCGCGCTGCCCGCGGTGCGCGACGCGAGCGGGCCGAGGACACTGCTTCCCGGCAGCGGCGGGCTCACCCTCGAACTGGCCCGGACGGCGGACCTGTTGGAGTACCTGCGGTGGGAGTCGGGCCGCCTGGAACAGGACGCGTACGAGGAGTGCCCCGCGTACCGGGGGCCGATCGAGGGCGTGGTCCTGGAACGCGCCGACCGCCCGGCGGCGGCACCCGTCACCGCCGTGCCCGGTGCCCCGACCGCGCGGTCCCGGACCCCCGGCCCCGGGGGGCCGCTCGCCGTGGTCCCCCCGGCCGTCACCCGGGCCACGCCAGGCCGTGCCGGTTTCGTCGCCGCGGCCGTGCTCGGCGTCGTCATGATCGCCGTGGCGGTGCTGGTCGTCCTCGGGGGCCGCCGGCCGCTGGTCGTACCGGTCGGAGCAGGTCCGTTACAACCGTACGCGCAGACCCAGGGCGGGCCGCAGACCGGCCCCGCGGCCGGTCCCACACCCGTGCCGGCCGGGCCGTCCGGCTCCGCCGCCTCGTCGGTCTCCGCACCGGCAACGGCACCGGCCGGCAGACCGCCCGCCGCGCCACCGCCGACTCCAGGGCCGGCGGCCCCGCACGCTCCCGCACCGGGCGCCGGAGGTCCCACGCCGCCCTCCCCCACCGTCCCGCGGACGGCCCCGGCCGGGGCGGAACCGTCCCTGCCGGCCGCCGGTCTGATCCGGCTGGCCAACGCGGGCAGCCACCGGTGCCTGACCGTGCCCCACGACAGCACGACCCCGGCCGATCCTCTGGCCCTGGCCGACTGCGGCGAGGAACACGAACAACTGTGGCACCTCACTAAGGAGTCGAGCGGCCCGGCCGGGACCGTGTACTCGATCCGCAACCGGTTCAGCGGCCTGTGCCTGTCCGTGGACGCGGCCCGGGTCACCAACGACGCCGCGGTCACCCAATACCTGTGCGGGGACCGCCAGGGGCTGTTCCCCGACCAGTTGTGGACCCTGCGTTTCCACGCCGCCTCCGCCGCATGGCAGCTGGTCAACGTCAACAGCGGTAAGTGCGTGGCGGCCCGGGTCGGTGGCGGGGCGACCGATCCGGCCTTCCAGCAGGACTGCCGTGAGGACCCCTGGCTGACCTGGCGGGTCTGACCGCAGCGGCGGCAGACCGGGCCGTGGTGCCCGGGCGGGGCTCGCTCGGCGCCCGCCCGGGCACCCTGCTGCCTCGTCCGGGTGGAATCTTTCCCCCGACCGGGGATCTCCGCTGGTCGTATGGGGTGAAAGGAGCGCGCCACTCGTTTCCCGACCGCGTGCGGGAGGCGTTGATGGGGACGTGAATACCTCAAGCACCGCCCCGATACTGTCCGCCCCTCTCGCGGCCGAGGCGCGGCCCTCCGTGCACGACTCGGGCGCGGACAGCGCGCCCGGCGTCATACTCATCCACTCCTGCACCACCTTCGGCACCACCCTGGTCGTCCACCTGGCGGGCGAGATCGACCACTTCAGCGCCGCACCGCTGAGGGCGTTCCTGGCATCGGCCGCCGACAACGGCCATACCGGCCTGGTGCTGGACTGCTCGCGGGTCACCTTCTGCGACTCGGGCTTCCTGGCCGCCCTGGACTGGTGGCCCCGGCAGGGACGCCGTCTCAGGCTGACCCATCGCTCCCGGGCCGTGGAACGCCTCCTGCGCGCGGCCGCCAGGGTGACCCGGTCTCCCCATGGCTTCCTGGCCCACCACCGCCCACCACCCTCGTACCTGGGCCCCACGGGGTAGACGACGCGCGGGTGGCGGGCCCGGGTCGACGCGGGCCCCCACCCGTACCGCAGCTCGCGGCGTACGTCTCCTGGCGGCGGGTCCAGAAGCCGCCCGCACCTCCCTGGCGGTGCTCCGTGGACCAGCGGCCCTGGGTGTCGGCCACCAGCAGCGGGTGGTCCGGCGGGCAGTTCGCCGCTGCCGCGGCCCCGCCGAGTCGGCAGAAGGCGCTCTGCTGGTGGCCGCCACGCCGCAGGACGTTCACGCCGAAGAAGCCCTGTTTCTCTCGTCGCCCCGGCCCTGGTCTTTCGCCCCCGTCCCGCCGGCCGTGTACGCGAGCACGTCGGGGCCGACCCCGTTCAGCGGGCCGTCGAACCGGCGTGGCGTCGACACCGGCCGCAGCCGGATCCTCCACGCACCCGTGCCCCGCAGCCGCAATGGGTGTCCGGGCCCGCCCGCTCTGCGCGGCCGCAGTCTCCGTCGACGCGCCCTCGACCTCGACGCCGACTCGGCCTCGTCGAGCGTCCGTTGCTCGCCCGTGGTCGCACTCAGCACCCCGCCGGGAGCGACCGGCCGCCTCCCCGCAGGTGGCGCCGCCTTGATGCCCGGACCGTCCGGTGCACCGGCGCGACGGACGACCGCGCCCCGCACGGGCTCGACTCGACACTGAGCTGGAGTTGGCCCCCTGATGATCTGCGTCCTGCACGCACCGTACCGAGGAGGGGTGGCCGGCATCGCCCGGCCGGTGCTGCCCGCCGGGCTCCATATGCGCCCGGGCTGCGTTGCGTTCGGCCTCAGCGGGTGCCGGCACCGCACAGGTTCCCGGCCACCGGGGGCGTTCCGCGCGGAGCGCGGCCCGCCCGGCAGGTAACCTGCCGGGCGGGCCGCGGGCCCCGGGGTCGCCGAATCAGCCGAAGCTGCGCCGGTGTTCCCTGCTCTGCTGCGGTGGGATGGTGCGCAGTCGGCGGGCAGGAGGTCGCCCCGGGTCGGTCCTGCGCGGGTCCTCGTCACCGGATCGGACTGCGGTCTGGTCGGGTTGCGCCGGTGCCACCGCCGGGAAGAGCGCGATCGCAGCGATGGATGCCGCCACCACGACGAGGATGATTGCAATGCTCACGGACATGAATCCCGCCTTTCGCCTTGACGTTTACACCCTGTGGCTACTCAGCGTTTCCAATATCAGCCGCTCTAAACACGTTAAGTGACGCCCAATCAGGCTGAGTCACGTCTTCTCGCAGGTGAACGTCACCGTACTGCTCGCCGCCCTGGCCCGCCTTCCGGGAGGCCCTGCCGGACTTCAGCTCGCGCTGTCTGCAGCAACTGCGTTCTACTGCGTACTGATCTCTGTCGCTTGGCGACGGGGCCGTTCCGACCCGGCGGAGGGGTGCCGGGCGGAGCGGTCACGGTGTGGGGCCGGAAGGGTGGTCGCCTCACGACGGAGAGCTGGGCCGCCTCCGCCGGCCCGGACCCCGACCGGTGGACATGAACGCCGAGCAACCCGGGCACCCACCCTGCGAGGGCGCCCCGGATGTGCTCGCCCAACCGTCGACACCCGCATGGGGCCCCCGGGCGCGATACCGGCGCTCATTCCTCCATCGTCACCGCCACCACCGACGACGAACCGCGGTGGCGCGTCCCGTCACGGACTGCTGTTCGCGCAGCGGCCCGACGCGCTCGTCTCCCGACCGAGGCACCCTCGACCCGAGCGACCCTCGACGTCGCTGCTTGTTCGACGACGGCGCCCGCCTTGGGGGTGGGCGCCGTGATCGAGCGGGGGCGGGTCAGCCGCGGGCGATGTTCTTCTGGCCGGACACAGGGCATCGGTTCGACCCCAGGGCTGCTGTCGAGCTCCTTTCGTACACCGCTGGTGGCCACGCGGGTGACGGCGCGGTTGCGGGGTAGTCGCGCCGTTGCGACATGACCGTTCACACCCTGAACGGCAGCGACTCGGTCAGTCGCAGCGCCGATGCCCCCGTCCCGGACACCACCGGCGCTGAGCAGAGCGTCTGACCGAGGTGTCGCCCATTCCGGCACTTGGAAGAGAAAGGCAAGGTTTCCTGTCATGACCACGGTAGAGCGGCAGCCCGACGCCGCCGACGATTCGGTGGGCATCCTGGTTTCACGCGCTTCACAGCAGATGTCCGAACTCGTGCGCGAGGAGATGCAGCTGGCCCGGGCGGAGATGGCCGAGAAGGGCAAGCGCTACGGGAAGGGCGGCGGCCTCTTCGGCGCCACAGGGATCATCGGCGTCCTGGCACTCCAGGCCCTGACGGCAACCTGTATCGCCGCTCTCGCGCTGGTCCTGCCCGTGTGGGCGTCCGCCCTCATCATCACCGTGGCCCTGGGGATCGTGGCGGGCGGGACCGCCCTGGCCGGAAAGAAGCAGATAGCCCGGGCCGGTACGCCGGCTCCCGAGCAGACCATCGACAGCGTCAAGGCCGACCTGGCCGAGATCAAGGAGAAGGCACACCGATGAACGACGACGCCCGAACCAACATCGGCACCCCCGCCCCCACCCCTGCCGACCCCGGCTCCGCCGAACTGCGCGATCAGGTCGAGCGCACCCGTGACGAGCTCGGCCGGACCGTCGAGGCCCTCGCCGCGAAGGCCGACATCAAGGGCCAGGCCAAGGAGAAGACCGCCGCAGTCAAGGACCAGGCCGCCGAGAAGGCGGCGCTGCTCACCGACCAGATCCGCGAGAAGGCGGGGCACGCCGCCCAGCTGGTCAAGGACAAGACCCCCGACCCGCTCCTGGAGAAGACCGCGCAGGCCGCAGCACATGTACGGGAGAACGCGGCCAGGGCGGGCCGGTACGCCACGGACAAGGCGCCCGACCCGCTCCTGGACAAGGCCGGCCAGGCAGCGACGGCCGCACGCGCCAACCGCACTCCGCTCCTGGTGGCCGGGGCCGCCGTGGTCGTCCTCCTGCTGGTCCGTCGCAGCCGGGGACGTCGCCGGTGAAGGCCTCCAAGCTCGCATACAAGCCCGTCGGGCTGGCGCTCGGCGCCCTCAGCGGTGTACTCGCAGGCGTCGCATTCAAGCAGGCCTGGAAGATCATCGAAGGTGAGGGCGATGCTCCCGACGCCACCGACGAGGACCGGGCCTGGAAGCAGATCCTGCTCGCCGCAGCCATCCAGGGTGCGATCTTCGCCGTGGTCAAGGCCTCGGTCGAACGGTCGGGGGCCGTGGCCGTACGGCGCCTGACGGGCACCTGGCCCGGCTGAGCAGCGGCGGTGCCGGCCACCATCCCCGTGCCGGCCGGCACCGCCCGCCCGGCCCACCCCTGCTGGGGACGGCGCGTACCGGGCGAGGACCCCCCGCCCTCCCGGCCCGTGGGCCCCCGACGATCAGTGATGGCGCTCTTCAGCCATCCTGGGCAGAGCGGTCGAGCCGGGCCGTGACCGGTGTCGCCGCGACGCCGTGCAGGAGTACGGAGAGCAGCACGGTGAAAGTCACCACGGCCCACAGCTCGCGCGCCGACGCGGCGAAACTTGCCTCGCCCAGAGCGTACGCAAGGTAGAAGAACGAGCCGACGCCCCGGATGCCGAACACCGCGATGGCCATGCGCTCCTTCCCCGTGGCACGGCCCCGCATCTGGACGGCCCAGCCGACGGCCGGGCGGATCAGCAGGAAGAGCACCAGCCCCAGTACGGCTCCCTGCCAGGTCAGTGCCGCCAGGCCACCGTCGGCGATGAAACCGCCGACGAGGAAGAGGATGACGGCCGTGAGAAGCCTTTCGACCTGATCGGTGAAGGCGTGCATGACGCGGTGGTACCGATGGCCACGTTCGGCGTTCCGGATCGTGCAGGCCGCGACGAACACAGCGACGAACCCGTAGCCGTGGAAGAGTTCGGTCAGGCCGTAGGCCGTGAAGGTCGCGGCGAGCGCGACGAAGCCCTCGCGGTGCTCTGAGAGCCGCAGCGCCTTCCAGGAGGCCTGGAAGAACATCCGACCGAGGACGCGCCCGACGCCGAATCCCACGGCCAGTCCCACCACGCTCCGCACCAGGATGTCGCTCCACACCCAGTGCCAGAGTCCGTCCGTGGACCACCCCGTCGCCGAGGCGGTGGTCAGCGCGACGGCCGCCAGGACGAACGGGAAGGCCAGACCATCGTTGAGCCCCGCCTCGCTGGTCAGCGCGAAGCGAACTTCGTCCTCGTCGTCCTCCTCGTCCGTAGGCTCGCCCACGCGCACCTCCGCGGCCAGTACCGGGTCCGTGGGAGCAAGGGCAGCCGCCACCATGAGCGCGACGGCCGGCGGCCACCCCACCAGCCACCCCGCCACGGCCGCGGTGAACAAGATCGTCAGGGGCATGGCCAAGGCGAGCAGCCGCCACGTCGTCGACCAGGCACGCCGGCCCGGCGGCCTGTTGATGGCCAGCCCCGCGCCCATCAACGCCACCACCACGCAGACCTCGGTGAGGTGCTCCACCAGGCTCCGGTGCCGGACGGGATCCAGCGCCGGGAGCGCGTCGAGCGGCAGCAGGAACACCAGGAACCCCGCCGCCAGGAACACCATGGGCAAGGACAGGGGCCGCTTCGCCAGAGCGGTCGGGAGCACTGCCGCGCACAGAGCCCCCAGCCCCGCACAGGCGTACACCACGTCGATCCCGGTCATACCCGACAAGCCGATCACCCGTTCCCGTACGAACCCCCGTGGGGACCGCCTACCCGATCTTCCAAGGGGCAGACTCGGTACCCGTCTGCTGCTTCGGCGCACGGTGACCGCCGGCAGCACGGCTCTGCGGTCCGCCTCCGACCTTCCCCGTCGCAGTTGGTAGTGGTCCTCTGTGGTGCGCTTGCGCCACACACGGACCGGACCCGTACCGGCGGTCCTGGCACCGGCACGACGGACCCGTCGGCCGGAACGTACTCACCGCGCAGCAGCCCGGCCCGCGTCGGAGCCCGACGGCGCCCGAACCTCCCACGGGGACATCCGACACCCGGCACGTGCATGGGAGTACGAAGCGGGGGCAGAAGGGCCGGACAGGCGTCAGTCAACTGGGAGGGAGTGGTCGCATGTCTCGCTCGGCCACCGTGATGATGGGTCCCGTTCGGACAACAGAAGAGCAAGTCACCGGCGCCCGGGAGGAACTGGCTGACGACCTGGGACCGCGCCGGGTGGAGAACGCCCGTGAGATGGCGCCGGGTGACGCACGCGAACTGTCGCGCGTGTTCTTCCAGAGACTGCGCACACTGGAGGAGGGGACGCGTGAGTACCAGTACACGCGCAACACCCTCATCGAGATGAACCTCTCCCTCGTGCAGTTCGCCGCACGCCGCTTCCGCGCCCGCGTGATGGGCGGGGGCCTGGACATCGACGACATCACCCAGGTGGGGACCATCGGCCTCATCAAGGCCATCGACCGCTACGACCTCGACCGCGAGGTCGAGTTCTCCACGCTCGCCCTCCCCTACATCATCGGTGAGATCAAGCGCCACTTCCGCGACACCACCTGGGCCGTACACGTCCCGCGCCGCCTCCAGGAACTGCGTGTGGAACTCGCCAAGGCGCAGGAGGCGCTGACCGACGTCCTGGGCCGGGCCCCGACCGTCAAGGAAGTCGCAGCTCACCTCGAACTGACCGAGGAGGAGGTCATCGACGGACTGGTCGCCGCGAACGGGTACACGAGCGGCTCTCTCGACACCGCTGCCGGGGAGAGCGACGCAGCTTCCCCGACCGGCCGGGCCACCCGACCCCTGGCGGAGCTCATGGGCGAGAACGATCCCGCCATGGAACTCTTCGAGGACTTCCACACCCTCGCACCCCTGCTGCAGCAACTCGACCAGCGTGACCGGTTGATCCTGCAGATGCGCTTCGGTCAGGAGAGGACCCAGGCCGAGATCGGTGCCGAACTGGGCATCTCGCAGATGCAGGTCTCCCGCCTTCTGTCCCGCACTCTCGCCCGGCTGCGCGCCGGCATGCTCACGGTGTAGGGGCGAGCCATGACGCCCGTACCGGGAAGCACAGCGCCACCGTCCGAGATCGAGCAAGCGCCCATGAGATCGGATGCAGTTCCCCACCCTCGTGCCGCGGGTTCACCAGGCGACACGGCGGGCCGGGTCCCCTACACTGTCACGACCGTGCTGAGGCCTCCCGCCCCGATGCGGCCCGCCCCCACCGGCAGCAACCGCGGTGCCGGCCGGCGGCCGGGAGCCGAAGCGGCGGGCGAGCGCGGGGGGGCCACAGTGGAGACGATAGAACCGGAGGCGGGCGGTCCGATGGCCGTCGGCCCTCCTTCAGGGAGACAGCGCCGCAGGCTCGCCCTGACGGGCGTCCCCGGGATGGTGGCCAAGGGCCGCGATTTCACGCGTCGGGCTCTGCGGGACTGGGGCTGGGCCGACTCCGCGACCTCTGAGGACACCCTCCTCCTCGTGTCCGAACTCCTGACCAACGCGTCACTTCACGCCCACGGCTGCCGCGAACTCGTCCTGACCGCCGATGAGGCGGCCCTGCGCATCGAAGTGCACGATGGCATGACGACCCTTACAGTGCGCAAGCGGGCCCCGCAGCCAGGAGTCCCGGGGGGCCGCGGTCTGTTCATCGTGGAGCGCCTGTCCGATCGATGGGGCACCCATGTCTACGAAACCGGCAAGGCCGTGTGGGCCGAGATCGAGGCCTCCCGGCTGGCGTAGGGCCTGGCCGAGCCCCGGTGCGGGCACCGCGTAGCGGTTGGTGCGGACGCTGATCCGGCTGGAGCGGTCTACCCGCAGAGGGAAGAGCCGGCCCGTCTCGAAGGGCTCCTGCGGCAGCGGCAGCGGCTGCGGCGCGGCTGCGGCTGCGGCTGCGGCTGCGGCTGCGGCGCGGCTGCGGCTGCGGCTGCGGCTGCGGCTGCGGCTGCGGCTGCCCACCATCCGGTCCTCGTTCCCCGACCGCGCCGAAACCGCCGGCCGCGATCAGACGTCCTCCCGAAGCTGCCGCCGAGAGCGGTCGACCAAGAGCGTCGCCCGCCACGGTCGCGTCGACCTGCTCTGCATCGGCGAGCTCGGCTCCATGGAACTCGACCGCCCTTCGCCGGCCGGACGCACCCGTGAGCACCTGTCACCGAACCCGCCGGCGGTGTGCCGTGCCGCTCCGCCCTCCCGCGCCCGGGTACGAGGTCTGCTGGATGAGCCGGCCGAAGATGCTGCCCGCGGCACTGCAGCGCTGGGCGGAACGACGCAGCGGCCCCGTCCTCTCCGTCCGCGACGCCTCGCACGGCTGGGAGGCCGGGCCGTTGTGCGCCCGCCTCCACGAAGCGGTGCGTTGCGGGACATGCCCGCCCCACGCACGCCCGCTGTTCCGCCCTCCCGTGAAGGAGCCTCGTGACGACGACCGCGACCGCCGCGTACTGGGAGCCGCTGTGGGCCGGGGGCCGCCGGTACCGGCAGCTCGACGTCCCCGAGACGCGGCCACCGTCGCCCGCCTGCTCTGGGCTCAGATCATGGGGGGACGTGAGTGCGCCGACGCGTCGGGGCGGTCAGTTGGGCAGCTGTACGTTCCAGGTGCGGTTGCCCGCCGCGTGGTGGTTGACGCGCACGGCCTCCTCCGGGTTTTCCGCGTCGAAAGCGGACGTGACGCGGTGCACCATCTCGTCGCTCTCCCAGAACGGCTCGGCCTTGGTGAAGCGTCCGCCCTGCTTCTTGCGGACCTTCCAGCGGAACCGGACTGTGTAGTCGACGAGGAAGTAGCCGGCCGACATGCGTGTGGTGGTGGAGAAGCCGGGATTGTCGACGAAGGTGATCCGATCGGCGGCGTTGACGATGTTGCCGTCCTCATCGTTGTACGGGGGGTGGAAGGGGCCGTCCACGCCCCAGGCGCGGCGGGGGGCCTTCTTGGGCTGGTAATTCACCGACGTCGGAACGATTTGACGGCTTTCGTCGGAGACCTCCTGCCAGAAGTCGTACGCGTCTGCCGCGGGCGTCTGCATCCCGTCCGCGCGGCGCAGCGTTGCCGTTTGTTCGAAACCGATGTTGTTGTTGCCGTTCAGCGACTGCTCCTCGTCTCCGTCGTAGCTGGAGGTGAAGACAAGGGTCGGATTGCCGATCTCTTCCTCGACCCCCTTTCCCTTGCCCTTCACCGAGGGTGTCGCGCCGGCCTTGCCGCTGCGGGTGGCCCGGGTGGCCGCTCCCGCCTCGGTCTTCTGCTGGTTGGTCGGGGGGCTGTCGCCGCGCTCGACGACCTCGTCCTGGGTGCGTTTTCTACCTCGCGTACCGGGAGCGGCGTGCGGCACTTTCGGCCCGGCCGGGCCCTGCGCGATCATCCGCCCGAGCGTCGCATTGCCCACCGAGCGCTGCATGGCCGTGGCCATGGCCGGATTGACCGGCCGGAGTTCCGGCGCGACCCGCTGGCCCCTGTCTGGATCCGCTGCACGTCGGTTCGTCTTCGTCGCGACCTCGGCCCCGGCCTCGTCCCGATCCTTGCGTAATGGCACGGCGCACACTCCCCGCGTGTAGACAGTCTGCGCAGACGACGCTACGGGTATGGCCGGGGGCGCAGGGGAGGAACAACAGCCACTGCTGGGGGCAGCACGAATGCCCGCGAGGGACAACCGACTGGGATGAGACAGGAGCACGTCGCCTGCTGCCTCACCACCCGGTCCACCCGGTCCGGGCAGTCCGGGTGACGCGACCTCTCGGTGGAGACGGCGCGTCCTACCCGAGGACTTGACACGGTGTCCTCGGCGGTGACCGGCCGCCACGGAGATCCGGTGGAACTCGAGCACCCCCTGGGCCGGCATCGCCTCCGGCAGGCCGCCGGCTCGGTCGGCTGCGCCAGGATGCGCATGGCCTCGCGGGCCGGGACCGAGGTCATCACCATCGGGGTGCCCACGCCCACGCGACCGCCTCCTTCGGCCGTGCCGGCATGCCCGGGGTGGGGCGTCGGCTCGGGGGCCTCCGATGAGAGGGGCGGGGGCGGCGTGGAGATCACTCGCGGTCGGGACCCGAGCGCACGCGATCAGGTGAGGAGATCCCGGGTGCCGGGCGAAGTTCCGGCATCCGGCCGAAGAGGGCTGCGCCGCGCCATCGCGGGCCTGCTCGCCCTCTTCGCCGACCTGCCCCAGGCGTCGGCGGAGCCGGCCGCTACGGCCTTGACAGGCGCAGGACCCCTACAGTTCGGTCCGTGAACGATCAGGAAGCGCAGTTCCTGGATGCCGTACGGACCGTGCTGCAGGACGCCGGATTCGCCCCCGTCGAGGCCGGGACCGAAGGCGTCCACGTCATCCAGCACGCCCGCGGCGCGATGGTCGGCCGGGATGCCGGAGGAGATCCAGCGCCTACGGGCACGGATGCGGGTGCGGCGCCGCGGGCCCCGCCGCGCCGCTCCCGCGCCAACCATCGAAACGAACTGCCCGGACTGCGCCACGCATTCGGGCTCGCCCTCGCCGCGGCCGTCCGCAACGCCGGGTTCACCGTAGGAAACCGCGGCGACGAATGGCTCTTGATCATCAACCCCGCCACCAGCCGGAACTCTGACCTGTACCCACCGTGCGGTCACCTGGCGGGCCTCTCGCCCGGCGGGCCGACGGTCACCGCGCCGCAGACCTTCGTTCCCTGGAGCGCCGAGCCGCCCGAGGCGACGGGCACGCGACCGCCGCGCGCCGTCCGGTGGCCGCAAACTGCCCCCTCCCCGGGCGGGGCGACCCTCCTGGCTGCAACATCTCGGCTGGTACGACGATGTGCCGCACATGGCGCGGGTCCCCACCGGCTGGTGGAAGCCTGCGCCATGCGGACACCCAAGCGTCGGACGTCGTGGGGCCGGTCAGTTCTCCGAGATGGTCTGGAGCAGGTCGCCGACCTTGGCCTCCGGGAGCGCGCGGGCGACATCGGCGAGCGCGACGATGCCGACCAGGGTGTGCCCGTCGATGACGGGCAGCCGGCGGACCTGGTGCTCGCTCATGGTGCGCAGGATCTCTGCGGCGTCGTCGTCGGCTCCGATGGTCACGGCCTCGCCCTGGGCGAGGTCGCCCGCCTTCACCGAGCCCGGGTCCTTGCCCGCACCCAGGACCTTCACCACGATGTCCCGGTCGGTGAGCATGCCCTTGAGCTTCTCGTCCGTGCCGCAGATCGGCAGGGCTCCGACCTTCAGCTGGGTCATCTTCTTCGCGGCCTCGAGCACCGTCTCCTGGGCGCCGATGCACGTCGCGTCCGCCGTCATGATCTCGCGAGCCGTTGTCATCCGTCATACTCCTTCGTCGTCGTCTGCACGGGTGCGGGCCGGCTCTCTCACACGGACCGGCCACGGCACCTATGGGTGCCCTTTGCCCCCGACACTTAACGACATTCGCCCCATTTCCACCCCAGGGCCCCTGCCGCGCATTTCAGCGTGCCTTGCCCGCGGTGGGGGCCCCGGCGCCGTGATGGCCGCCGCAGGAGCGGAGCCTGCGGCGGCCGGAGGATAATTGCTTGATCACTGTGGATGTCCAGCACTGCGGCACCTCGGTCCGGTCAGAGCCGGCGGAGAGCCCCAGCGGTGCACGGCCGAGGTCGCCGGCATCCCCGGGCGCGGCCACCGGGGAGCGGTACGCCCCGGCGGGCTTCCACCGGCTCGTCCAGGAGCGGGCCCACCGCGCACGAGACGCCCCGGACGTCGCCGCCGGACGGCTGCCCCACGCCTGACCCAGACCCTCATTCCCCTGCCGTGCCCCTGGGCCGTCATGCGGTGCGGCGGCTCGCCGCACACCGCGGCACGGGCGTAGAGGCCGTTGTCCCAGCGCGTCGGTCGGGAAGCGACCGCAGGGTCGGCCCGTCGCCCGCGGAGCGGTTGAAGCGGTGGGGAGTGGAAAGGTGCCATGTCTCAGCACGAACGACCGAAGGGAGCGCCGTCATGGCGCAGGAGAGGAAGGGCGACGGGTCGCCGCTGGAGCGCGTGACCGGCGAGAGCGACGTGTCCCGCCAGGAGGACCGCGAGCGTGCCGCCGCTCCGTCCGCCGGCAAGGGCGGCGGGCTCCAGGAGATGGCTGACAAGGTCAAGGATGCGGCGCGGGAGGCCTTGGGCACCGGAAAGCACGAGCCCACCGAGGCCACCCCGGAAGCCGAGCAGGTGCTGCGTGAGCGTCGTGAGAGGTCGGATCGCCCGTCGTCGGACGAACCGGGCCACGGGTAGACCGGCGCCGGGCTGTGCGCGCCGATGGGGAACCCCGTCTTCGACCCGGCCGCTGACCGGATCGCCAACGCCACCGGCGGAACGCCCCGGCCATGACCCCCGACGAAGCCCTGCGCCGGATCGCCTTCCTCCTCGAATGGCGCGGGGCGTCCCCGTACCGGGTTCGGGCCTTCCACACGGCAGCCGATGCCGTCCGCGACCTGCCACCGGGCCCCGTGGCCGCCGCGCAGGCCGCAGGGCTGCGCGGGGTGGGCCCCGTCACCGCCGAAGTGATCGCGCAGGCGTCCACCGGCGCGGTACCGCGCTACCTCGCCCGCCTTGAGGCCGAAGCCGAACCGGAAGCCCGGGCCGGCTGGGAGCTCTCGGCTACGAGCACCGGGGACTGTCACCTGCACTCCGACTGGTCGGACGGCGGCAGCCCGCTCGAGGACATGGCCGACGCGGCCCGCGCCCTGGGCCACCGGTGGGCCGTTCTGACCGATCACTCGCCGCGGCTGACGATCGCCCACGGCCTGAGCCCCGAGCGGCTCGAAAGGCAACTGGAGGCCGTGGCCGCCCTCAACTCCCGAATGGGCCCGGATTTTCGGCTGCTCACCGGCATCGAGTGCGACATCCTCGAGGACGGCTCACTCGACCAGGACGAGGACCTGCTCGGCCGGCTCGACATCGTCGTGGCATCCGTGCACTCCAAGCTCCGCTCGGAACCCGGCCCGATGACCGCCCGCCTGCTGGCCGCGGTGCGCAACCCGCACGTCGACGTGCTGGGACACTGCACGGGACGGATCATCACCGGCCGGGGACGCCCGCAGTCCCGCTTCGACACCGAGGCCGTGTTCGCCGCCTGCGCGGAGGCCGGCACGGCCGTGGAGATCAATTGCCGGCCCGAGCGCCGCGACCCGCCGGACGACCTGCTCGTGCAGGCCGCCGCCGCGGGATGCCGCTTCGCCGTGGACACCGACGCCCACGCCCCCGAGCAGCTGCACTGGCAGAGCACGGGCTACGCACGCGCGGCACGCATCGGCCTGGGACCGGACCGGCTGATCACGACCTGGACACTCGGGCGGCTGCTGACCAGCAGAAGCGACCGACCCTGAACCACCCGCCTTCCGCCCCGCCGCATCGGAGGGGTGTCTCCCCCTCCATGCGGGTGAGACGTTCCGTGCGCCCGGGCGTCTCCAGGTCGGGCGGGGAACCGATCGGATCGGGCCGGAGCGGCCCACCCACGAACACGCATGGAGACGACATGGGACACGGCGGGAATGTGATCGACGAGCTGATGGCCGACCACCGGGAGGTGGAGGAGATGTTCAGCCGCCTCCAGGCCATGAGCGGCACGGGACAGGAGCTCCGCGATCTCATCGACGAGATCACCATCGAGCTGGTGCGGCACTCGGTCGCCGAAGAACAGTACCTCTACCCGGCAGTACGCGAGCACGTCCCAGGCGGCGACCGGATGGCCGACAAGGAGATCGAGGACCACAGCCGGGTGGAGAAGATCCTCAAGCAGCTGGAGAAGATGAGCACCGACGACGCGCAGATCAGCCCGCTCCTGCAGCAGCTCATGGACGAGGTCGCCGCCCACGTCCAGGATGAGGAGAGCAATCTCTTCCCGATGCTGCAGCGGGCCTGCACCCCCCAGCAGCTTGACGATCTCGGTGACAAGATCCGCCGCGCCAAGGCCATGGCGCCCACCCGCCCGCACCCCGCCGCCCCGAGCAGCCCCACCGCCAGCAAACTCCTCGCACCGGGCGCCGGCCTGGTCGACCGGGCGCGCGACTTCGTGACCGGCCGCGGCAAGTCCTGAAGCCCGCCCGGGGGCGGCGGGCCCGTACTCACGCGTCCGGGCCCGCCGCCCCTGGGTGAACGGTGACGTGCGTCATGCCGCACTCCCGTCGCATCCGGCTACCCTGATCGCCCATGAGCGGAGCGGCGCAGCTTCGCGCCGCAGCTCGCGGACCCGATACGGCCCAGGGCGAGCACGCCCCCGAGGAAGCCGCGATGTCCGCTGATCTCACACCCGTCATAGCCGCCGGCACCCGTTGGCTACTGACCGCCTTCCCGCCCGCCCCGGGCGCGTTCAGCCGGGCCCTCGCCGAGGCCCAGGCCCAGCAGGCCGTCGCCCTTGCGGCCGCCCTGCGGTACCCGACCCCACTCGACGCACAGCTCCTGCATCTCCTCGGCCCGGGCGGAAGCACCCGGCTGGACTGGCTGACCGGCGCCGATCACGGCGGCGACGCCGCTGCCGACTGGCGGACCTGGGTGGACGAAACCGTCGTCAGCTGGGCTGCCTGCTTCCTCGCGGCGCCCGCCCTCGCCCTGGCCGCCCACCGGCTCGTCGGTCGCGGCCAGGCCGGCGAGGTCACCCGACTCGCCCGCCCGGGCGACCATGAACACGATGCCGCGCCCTTGCTGCGTCACCCCGACCTGCTCGAACCGGTCGCCGCTCTGCACCGGGAACTGCTGCTGGACCTGCTCGACCGCGAGAACGCGGCCCTGCAATAGGTTCCTGACCGACTCGGACGTCAGGGATGGAAGAGGACCCTGATGGAGCGCGAGCGCCGGCCTCACCCGTGCCGGAGGAGTCTCCATGACGTGGATGTGGCAGCTCACTGCCCCGCCCCGGCGCAACCGGCCACCCGAACGAGGGGTCACATGCGGCGGCCGCTCCGGTGGTCCCGATAGCGCGACCTCCACCGCGCGAAGAGCTCACCAGGAGTGCGGGCAGGCGGTGTGCGTTCAACCGGCCGTTGCTCCTCGCGGGTGAGGGAAACGAGCGGCATGAGGTAGCGGCTGCCCCCTGTCTCCAGCACGCACAGGGGGATGTCCCCGGGGTCATCGGGGTGACCGACGCGGATGACCGCCTGCCGGGGCGGAACGTCGGGGATCTCGGCCTGCAGAACGGTGGCAGCGTGGCGCTGCGTGCGGGCTGCCGCGACGGTCTTCCCGTCGACCCAAACCTCCGCGCGCTGACGCCGCGGGTCGTGCAGGACGGTAATGGAGTGGCCGTCCTGATCCAGGTGGTAACGGTCGCTGCCTGCCACACCGGCCTCCGGAAACGCTCTTACCCCCAGCGTAAACACCCATTTCCCGCCGTCGCTGGACCAGTGCATACTCCGTTGTCACCGGTGGACGTCCCAAGCCAGTGACAGAGGGCCGACAGGCAGGCGCGGGTCAGAACGGCCCGGGATCGGGATCATCTGCCCTGCCGCCGCGGCAGAACGCTCTGCGGCGGGGTTGGTGCCGGCCTTCCCGTTCGTCGGACCCTTCGTGCTCGCTCAACCGCCCCAGGGCGCCTTCGCTCCTGCGGCCGTGGCGGATGCGCCGCGCCCGGGGCAGTGCCCTGGCCCCCGCCTCGCCGACGAGGTCCGCAACCTCCCCCGGGTCCACCCGCTCCGGCTGCTTACCGCTTGCGGCGGATGCTGGGGAGTCGGTTCCTACTCCCCCTCGCCGACCTCGTACTGATGCGGCTTCCCGCCCTGCCATGCGATGACCTCGGAGTCCCCGAGGACCAGCTCGTCGCAGTCGGGGATGTCGAGACGCTGCAGGAACTCGATCAGGTCCTGATCGCTGTGAGCCACGCCGAGGACGGTGTCGACTCCGCAGATCCTGATCACGACCCGTCGGCCGCCCGACGGGGAGATCCGGTGCACGAGGATCGGCGCCTGCTCCATACCCCCAGCCTGCGCGGCGCTCGCCAGTCCAGCACGCCGAGCGTCGCCGGACGCTGCAGGACGGTCCACGAGGCTCGGTCCGGGCAGGGGCGCGAGGCAGCGACGGCGTCCAGACCCTCGCCCGTCGGCATGGCCGGCTGCGCCCTGGAGGGTGAAGGGCGGTCCGCGCTCGGCATGACCGCCACCGGATGGTGGGGCACGGGCGGAGGTCGGGCCGTGTCGGCCCTCGGGTGCGTCGAGGACGAATGCGCCGTCGAGCGTAAACGGGGGTGTCAGGTTCCTGGGGAGTCCCCGGCGGGCTCAGTCGCGGCGCATTGCCGCACGGTAGCGGGACGGGGCGATCCCGAACCGCTCTGTGAACGCCTGCCGCAGCGCCTCGGCGCTGCCGAAACCGCAGCGTTTTGCCACGCTGGACATCGGCAGCGTCGTCGAGGCGAGCAGTTGCGCGGCCGCTTCGGTGCGGGCTTGCCTGACGTAGCGGCCGGGTGCCCGGCCGACCTGCTGGGTGAAGAGACGGTTGAGGTGGCGTACGGTCATTCCGGCCCGCGCGGCCAGCGCAGCCGCGCGCAGGTCGTCATCAGGGTGGGCAGCGATGTGCTCGACGAGCGCACGGACCACGTCGTCCCGGGCCGGCGCAGCTGCAGTGAACAGACTCATCTGCGCCTGGTTCCCGGGCCGTTGGAGATACACCACGAGGTCCCGGGCCACCTGGCGGGCCAGTTCCGGGCCGTGGTCCTCCTCGACGAACGCAAGGGTGAGGTCCAGCGCGCTGGTGACGCCTGCCGCCGTGTAGACGTGACCGTCGCGGACGAAGATGGGTGCGGGGTCCACGGCCACGTTCGGGTGTTGCTCGGCGAGCAGACGGGCGAAGCGCCAGTGCGTGGTCGCACGCCGGCCGTCCAGCAGTCCGGCGGCGGCCAGCACTCCCGCGCCCGTGCACACCGAGGCCACCCGCCGGCTCTCCCGGGCCAGTCGGCGGACGTGTCCGACGAGCCGCGTGTCCGACGCTGCCCGCTCGAACCCCGTGCCGCCGGAGACGATCAGCGTGTCCAGGGGGCCGGTCAGCCGCTCCAGGGATTGCTCACTGTGCAGGACGAGCCCCGAGCCGCAGACGAGGGGAGTGCCGCCCGGGCCTGCGAGGACTACCCGGTACGGGACCTCGGGCGCCCCTATGCCGTTGGCCATGGCCAGGGTCGTGGTCACGCACGCGATGTCCAACAACTCGGCCGCCTCGTAGCCGACCACCACCATGAGCCGCTCCCCCATGTGCCAACCCTAGTCCGCACGGACGGGTACCCCAAGGGAACGGACACCGAAGCAGACCCCGCTTTCCTGCATGACCGGGCGCCCCCGACAGTGACCTCGTCGCACTCGCCCCGTCCGCACATGGGAGGCACCCGGATGCACACGATCGGACACCGCTGGCCCACTCTGATCGCCCTGGCCCTGGCCGGCCTGACCTTCGTCGACGGCCTGCCCGCGCCGGAGTTCCTCGCTGGAGTCCTCGCCGCGATGCCGCTGTTCTACCTCCTCTTCGGCGCGGTCCGGCATGAACTGCACCGCCCGGGTGTTCTTGCCGGACAGCTCGCCGGTCTCGTCGCTTTCGCCGCATTTGCCCTGTCAGCCGTTCTCCTGGATGGCGCCCTGACCCTGCTCGTCCTCGCGGCCGGCTGGATGGGCCACGCCGTGTGGGACGCCGTCCACTACAGGAGGGACCAGGTCGCGCCCCGGCAGTGGTCCGAATGGTGCGGAGTCTTCGACGCCTGCGGCGCCGTTGCTCTCCTGTTCGGCGCCGTAGGAGTCTCCGGTGGGTGATCCCTGCTCGGGGGTACGTGCCGGCGGCCGGAAGTGCGCGCCGCCGCCGCGTACGCCAGCGCGGCGGGACTGGAGGCCGTTCACTCGTCTCGGAGCACCCGGACGCTCGTGACCTTCGTGTCGACCGCGTCCGGCACGACCATGCCCGCCTCCACGCCGGACCGCAGGTACCGCAGGACGTCCTCGTTGAGACGCTCGCCGGGCAGGGCTGCCGGGATGCCGGGCGGGTATGGGGTCAGCATCTCGGCGGCGATGCGGCCGACCACCTTCTCCCATGGCACCTGTTCCGTGCGGCCGAAGAAGGCGTCGCGGGGCAGCGCCGCCTGCTCCAGCCGCAACTTCGCCGGCGGGGGAACCTCCACGGTCTGGCCGGTCCGGAGTTCCGCGGTGTGCGCGGCCAGGTCGGTCAGAGCCGCCAGCAGCACGTCAGTCGTTTCGCTGTCGTCGGCGTGGGTGAGCTGTGCGCTGATACGTCGGTGGTCGGCGACGTGGAGGTTGATGCCGTGCTTCTCCCGCAGCCAGTCCGCGGCCCGGTACCCGGTGACCCCCGCCCCCCATGCGCTGATGTCCACGATGATCTGGAGGGGATCCATGTCTGCTGCCCGTCCCGGCCCGCAGAAGTCGTCGCGGCCGTGCACGTGCATGCCGTCGATGCGGTTGATGCGGTCGCGGGTGGTCTGAGCGAGGGCGAGTGCGCGGTCGTAGAGCGATTGGCCGTGTTCGACCATCTGGCGGCGCCAGCCGTCCAACGCGGCATAGACGAGCACGGAGGGGCTGGTGGTGCCGAGCAGGTCCTCGCGGCTCTTGAGCACCTCGGGTTTGACCAGGTCGCCCTGCAGGTGGAAAACGGAACTCTGTTCCAGGCCAGAGCCCATCTTGTGGACGGAGGTGACACATACGTCGGCGCCGGCGTCCATGGCCCACGTCGGCAGCTCGGGGTGGAACGGCAGGTGAGCACCCCACGCCTCGTCGACGATCAGTGGCCTGCCCCGCCGGTGGCAAACCTCGGCAATGGCGGCCAGGTCCGAGCACGTCCCGTAGGGGGTGGGCGTGGTCACCAGCGCTCCCCGGGCGTCGGGGTGCTCGGCGAAGGCGGCCTCGAAGGCCTCGGCGGACGGCGGGTGGGCGAGGTGGCGCTCCCCGTCCCACTGCGGGTCCACCCAGACGGGCCGGATACCCGAAAGGATCAGACCCGACACCACGGACTTGTGGGCGTCCCGGCCCACCAAGAGCTTCTCGTGCGGACCGGCCACGGACAGCATCGCCGACTTCACCGAAAGGGAGCTGCCGCAGGTGGAGAAGAACGCGTGGTCCGCCCCGACGGCCTCGGCCATCAGGGCCTGGGCCTCCTCCACGACTCCATGGGAGGACGTACGGTCGTCCAGTCCACTGGTGGCGAGGACGTCGGAGCGGAATACCGCGTCGCCGAGCACGGCCCGCACACGGGGGTCGGCTCCCCTGCTCTGCTTGTGCCCCGGGGGCGTGAACGGCGTCTGGCCGCTCCTCTGGTATGCCGCCAGCGCATCCAGTACCGGTGTCTTCGATTGGTCCATGGATCGCGCCTGCCCCGCCGGACCACGGCCGACACAGGTGCGCACACGGCACAGGCTCACCGCGGCGTGGCGGAACCGGGGTCGACGGCCGACGGCCGACGGCCGAACGGGCGAGCGGGGGGCCGGCAACGGAACGGCTCCCGGGGCGCGGGGCCGGCCTGCTCGGACGGCGGTTCATACGAGCCGTCTGCTGCGGCAAAAGCTGCCCGATCCGTCAGCATTCACCGCCCGGCGCGCCACGGCGTCGCGGAGTCCGTCGGCTCGGCCGCCGGCGCCCAGCAGACGAGATTCGGCGTTCGGGAGGCAGCGCGTTATCGGTCGTCCTCTGGACATAAGCGGGCACGAGGCTGGGAGGAGGCGCCATGGGAGATCCATCCGATGACCTGTACGCGCGCATGAGGCGGGAGTGCAGCCGCCGGGCGGACGATCTGTGGGCGGTCGGCCTCGCCCTGCACGCAGACCCCGAGCTCGCCTACGAGGAGTACCGTGCGGCCCGGCTGCTCACCGACGAACTCCGGCGGGCAGGGTTCACCGTCGAGCCGGGGACCGCCGGGCTCGACACCGCCTTCGTGGCCCGCGCGGGGAGCGGGCGGGGGCGATGCGTGGCGCTGCTTCTGGAATACGACGCGCTGCCGGACCTGGGGCACGCATGCGGACACAACCTGATCGCCGCGGCCGGGCTGGGGGCCGCTCTGGCCTTGCGCAGCGTTCTGGAGGAGGAGTTCGAGGGCACGGTGCTCGCTGTGGGGACGCCGGCGGAGGAGCGGGGCGGAGGCAAGGTCGCCCTGGCCGAAGCCGGTGTGTTCGACGGGGTGGACGCCGCGTTGATGTTCCATCCGGGCGTGCACGACTGGTCCTGGGCGCCGCTGACCGCGCAGGTCCAGGTCCGCGTGGGCTTCCACGGCCGGGCAGCACATCCGACGGGCGACCCCACGGGCGGCATCGACGCCCTGGCCGCCCTCATCCAGCTGTTCAACACAGCGGCTGTGATGAGCAGGCGGTTGCCGTCCGGTTCGCATGTCCAGGGAATCGTGACCGACGGGGGCAGCGCGACCAACATCGTGCCGGCCTTCGCCGAAGGCCTGTTCGGGCTCCGCGCGGCCACGAGCAACGAGCTCGATGCGCTGGTCGCCGAGCTGGGAGGCTGGGCCCGAGGCGTGGCGTCCGCGACCGGCACCACGGTGGACGTCACCCGCGTGGGCAAGGGTTACGCCCACTTCCGGGACAACGACGTCCTCTCCGACCGGTTCAGCCTCCACATCGCACGCTCGGGCGTGTGCCTCACCCAGCCCGTCGGCGGGGTGTTCCTGGGATCGTCCGACATCGGCGACGTCAGCAGCCGGGTCCCCGCCATCCATCCGTTCGTCGCGATCCTGGGCGACGAAGCCTCGGACCACACCCCCGCCTTCGCGCGGGCCGCGGCCTCGGAACGGGGGCGCAAGGTGATGCTGGCGGCCGCCGAAGCCCTGGCCTGCACGGCGGCCGACGTCCTGACCGACGCCGGAATCGCCGCCCGGGCCTGGACCCGCCAGCGGGAGAAAGCGGCGGCAGGCCTCTGAATTCCCGGCCGCGGCGCCCCGGGGTACGGGCACAGACCTCGGCGCGCCCCCGGCACGACGGTGGTGCCACCGCTACCGAGTGCCGCGCCTTCCCTCCTGTGCGGGCACGGGGTGGAGGTCAACGGTGTCGTGGCGCTGTCACCTGCACGTGCGATGCCCCGGCCGTGTCACGTCCGGAATGATGGGCGGCGAATCTCAAGTACCGATGGAAAGTGTGCGGTATGCCCAGTCCTCGTGTTGTCATGCGGCGCCTGTCGCACGTCACCGTAACCACGTGTTGTGCCGCAGTCCTCATCGTCACGCAGGCCGCCTCAGCCCACGCAGCAAGCCGGACGGTCAACTTCGAATACCAGCACATCTGGCTGACACCCGAGTTCGAGACGGGCATTCGCGGGCGCATCCACTTCACCGTGAAAAAGTGCGACCACCCCAACGGGGACATGACCGTGCTGCTGCGGCGCACCGACGGCTACAACTACGTCGCCGGTACCGAGAAGATCAAGTGCCGTTCTGGCCAGTCGGCCAAGTTCGATGACCATCCGGCCGGCACCTACGAGTTCGAGCTCGGCAAACTCGACGACTACAAGTTCTTCAAGGGCACCGCCACCTACTCGTTCAACGCCGCACGCTAGCCGCCGGGCACGAGAGTGGATCGAGGCAGGCGCGGCCAGGAACGGCTGAGGCATCGACGGGGCTCGCCGGTGACATGAGATGGTGGCCGCTACGGCGGCGGTCGACGCCCGCGGGCAGGACCGGTGCAGCGCCTCGCCGGCCCCGCCCGCCCCCAGCCCCGTACGGGCGGGCCGCAGACGGCGGGCGGCATTTCGATGCAGAAACACTGCGAGTTGCCCCGGTTCACCGGGACGGGTGACCGTGGGGACCTCGGGATCCGCGTTTCGTGATCGTCCAGGAGGGCCCCGTGCGCTTGCGTGACGAACTGCCCGTCGACCACCCGCTGAACCGCTTCTACCGGTTCGGGGCGGCCCTGTGCGGGCTCTTTCTCCTCGTGTTCGGCTGCCTCGGTTTCGCGGGCAGCCTGTCGGCGTTCGACACCGCGGGCCGCCAGGTCGCGGGCCTGTCCACCAACGGGCTCCTCAGTGCGGTCTCCGTTGTCGTCGGGCTGCTGCTGATCGCCGCCGCCGCGGTGGGGGGCAACATCGCCTCCTCGGTCAACATCACGGTCGGCGCGCTGTTCGTGCTGAGCGGCTTCGTGCACCTCTTCCTGATCGACCGCCCCGCAAACGTGCTGGACTTCGGCATGTCGAACGTCGTCTTCAGCTTCCTGATGGGCCTGCTGATCATGACGTTCGGCATGTACGGCCGCGTGAGCGGCGGCCTCCCGCACGACAATCCGTACTGGCGGAGCCGGCACCCGGACCTGGCCGCCCGTGAGACGGCGGCCACCCGCCGGCCCCGCCCGGGCCTGCCGGGCCCGTCCGTCCCCGCGCGGCCGCCGACGACGTAGCAGCCGCACCGACAGCCCCGTTCCCGTACGGGCCCAGCGGCCCGGGCGGGGGCCGGGCGCACCGAGCGACCGGGAGCAGGAATCATGTCCACACCACGCATACCCCCCGGGGAGACTCCCCCGGCCGAAGGATCCATCTCCTCCCCCCACCGGGAGCGCGGCGACGGTGGGATCTGGGAACACCCGGGGGCGTTCCTGGTCCTCATCGTCACTGGGGCCATACTGATCGGCTTCTTCTTCGTCGCCCGTGCCGCCGGCTGGTGATACCCGCGGGCCTCGCGGATCCCCCGCCTCAGGAGGCGGCCGCGCCCGCTCCGGCCCCGCAGTGCCGGGCCAGGACGTCCAGTGCCTCGCGCAGGCCCGTCGGCCGGACCGTGCCGGGGCCTGGTGCCCCGTTGCCCCAGCCCGGACCGGCCAGCGCGACCAGCGGATGCGTGCGGGCGCCCCGGACACCGAAGGCCGTCCCGGCCACCTGGCGGGCCAAGGTGCCGTCGGCGGTGTGCCGGGACTGGGACCACAGGACGACGGCGCAGGGTCCCGTTCTGCGCACCGACGCGGCGAGGGCCTCGGCCGGTACCGCGGCGCCCAGCATGCGCAGCGGCAGGGCGCGTTCGGCGAGGGCGGCGGCCAGCGCTTCGAGCGGCAGCGAGTGCTGCTCGCCGGGGACGCAGGCCATCAGCACCGGCGCCGCGTCCCGGGGGCCCGGCGGGGCGTTGCCTACGACCGTGCGCAGGGCGGTGGAGACGTGCCAGGAGAGCAGGTGCTCCACCTCCACGTAGCGGTCGCCGGAGGACTCCCACTTGCGGCCCACCGCGTGCAGGGTCGGCGCGATCACCTCTTCCCAGGCCGTCACGAGTCCGTGCTCGTCGACGAGCACGGCCAGCAGCTCGTCCAGAGCCGGGCCGTTCAGGCGTAGCGCGGCCCGGGCCAGGCCCCGGAACTCCTGCCGGACGGCGCCCAGGGGCAGACCGCCACCCGGTCCGTGGCCGGGGGCGGGGCCGGGGGCCGGCTGCGGCTCGGTGCCCGGCACCGCTCCGGTGCCGGGCACGGGGGACCTGTGGGCCCGGGACAGCGCCACGCCGGCTGCCTCGGAAGGGGGTACTCCCGCCGTGGTGAGGCGGCACATGTCCTCCAGGACGGCGATGTCCTCGACGCTCCAGCGCCGGTGCCGGCCGCCGTCCCGTACCGCCGGCCCCATGCCGTAGCGACGGTCCCAGGACCTGAGGGTGGTGGGCGAGATCCCGAGGCGTCTGGCCACGGCTCCGGTCGTCAGACGGGGAGTACGGGGAGTGGGGGAAGACATCTCGGTCATGGCACCGCCTCAGCACCAGGACCGGGACCGGGAAACGGACGGGGACCGGGAAACGGACGGGGACCGGGAAACGGACGGGGACCGGGAAAGGATTGGACGGCGGGTGCGGCCACGGCCGCACCCGCGGCCGGCGCCGGGCGGGAGGAGAGCCCCATCACCAGCCCCGGCTCCCGGGCACGCCCTTGAAGGGGCCCGTGATCCCGTCCGTGATCCACCCGCCGTAGAAGCCGCCCGGCTGGGCCCGGACCCGCTCGCCGTCCACCGTGCACGTGTCGACCCGGTCGGCGTGGAACGCGAGATGCCCGGCGATCGGCGCGTAGTCCGGGCGCGGGGCCTCGTAGCTCCAGGCGATGGGGGCCGCCGACGGGTGGCCGAGCTCCGGGCCGAGGTCCCAGTAGGTGGCGGTGCCCTTCCACTCGCACACGCTCCGGTGCTCCGAGGCCCGGAGGAGTTCCATGCGCACGTCGGCCCGCGGTACGTAGAACACCGGCGGGTGGCTGGTCTCCAGGACGCGGACACAGCGCCGGGAGTCGGCCAGCGGCACGCCCGCGTGCCACACCATGACGTGCCGGGTGTCGGGCTCGATCCGGGGCGGGCGCGGGTAGTCCCACACCGATTCCGTACCCGGCGTGTCCGCGCCGTTCGTTCCCATGAGGGCCTCCCATCAGTACCGCGCCCCGCCTGTCTGCGGGTCCGCTGCGTCGGGCCGGGCCCGGACCAGGAAGACCTCGTCCGGGAAGCACCAGGCCCAGTCCTCGTCCGGAGCGAGCGACACGGCCACCGGGTGGCCGCTGCGCGCATGGTGTCCGTAGGAGTGGCGGCCCGGGGAGCTGTCGCAGCATCCGACGTACCCGCAGGTCACGCACTGCCGCAGCCTGACCCAGGACGCCCCGTGGGGCGCGCACCCCCGGCATCCGGCGGACGGCGCGGCCCCGGGCGCGCCGCTCTGCTCCAGGAGGCCGAGGTGAGAACACGTGCGTCCCTCCGGACGACCCGCGTCGGGAGCGGCCTCCCACCGCTCGGTTCCGCCCATCGTGCCTCCGCTCCGCGATCGCACCGCGTCCGCCGCTCGCGGACTCCAGCGTCCCCTCTTCGGCGGGAGCGGCACGGACGGATGCGCCTGCACCGCCACCCGAAGGGGTGCGTCCGAACGCCCCGGCACGCGGGAAGCAGCCAGGGGGGCGTGCACCATGCGAGGCATGCGAGGAAGGACGGCGACATGACCGGCGCACACTGGCTCTTCGGCGATCAGCTGGGTCCTGCCTTCACCGCGCAGGGGAACGACGGCGTCCCCCGCGACACCCCCTTGGTGATGATCGAGTCGCAGGCCGTCTTCCGCCGGCGCCGGTTCCACCGGGCCAAGGCGCACCTGCTCCTCTCGGCAATGCGCCATCGGGCCGCCGAGCTGGGCGACCGTGTCGTCTACGTCAGGGCGGACACGTACCGCGAGGGTCTGCGCCGAGCCGTCGGCGGCTCGCCCGTCACCGTGCACCACCCGACCTCCCGGGCCGCCGCGGCCCTGGTGAACTCGCTCGGCAACGTGACCGTCCTGCCCGCACGCGGCTTCCTGATGGGCCGGGAGGACTTCGAGGCGTGGGCGGCCGGCCATGCGCGCGGAGGGCTGCGGCTGGAGAACTTCTACCGCCATGTGCGCAGGGAACACGACCTGCTGATGGACGGGGGCGAACCGGCGGGAGGACGGTGGAACCTCGACCACGACAACCGGGAACCACCCCCGCGGGGAGCACGGACCCTCGGCTCACCCGCGCCCTACCGGCCCCGCGAGGACGACATCGACGCCGGCGTCCGGGAGGACCTCGACCGCTGGGAGCGGACCGGGGCCGTGTCGTTCGTCGGCCGGGACGGGCCGCGGCTCTTCCCGGCCGACCGGCGGGAGGCCCTCGCCGCGCTGCGGCGTTTCGTCGACCACCGGCTCGCCGGCTTCGGCTCCCACGAGGACGTCATGCTGGCCGCCGACCCGGTGCTGAGCCACAGCCTGTTGTCCTCCTCCCTCAACCTGGGCCTGCTGGATCCGGCCGAGTGCGTGGAGCGGGCCGAGGCAGCCTGGCGGGCGGGCACGGCGCCCCTCAACAGCGTCGAGGGCTTCATCCGGCAGATCGCCGGGTGGCGGGAGTACGTCTGGCACCTCTACTGGCACTTCGGCGAGGACTACCGCACGTCCAACGTCCTGGGGCACACCGCCGCGCTGCCCGAGTGGTGGCTCTCGCTCGACGCGGACGCCGTCACGGCCCGCTGCCTGTCGACGGTCCTGCGCCAGGTCAGGGACACCGGGTGGACGCACCACATTCCGCGGCTGATGGTGCTGGGGGGTTACGCGCTCCAGCGCGGCTGGGACCCGGCCGCGCTCACCGACTGGTTCCACCGCTCCTTCGTCGACGGCTACGACTGGGTCATGCTGCCGAACGTGGTCGGCATGTCGCAGTACGCGGACGGGGGCCGGATGACGACCAAGCCCTACACGTCCGGCGGTGCCTACATCAACCGGATGAGCGACCTGTGCGGTCCGTGCCGCTACCGGCCCGGCTCGCGCAGCGGCGAAGACGCCTGCCCCTACACCGCCGGGTACTGGTTCTTCCTGCACCGCCACCGGGCGCTGCTGGGCCGGGGTGCGCGCACGGCCCGCCCGGTACAGGGACTCGACCGGCTCCCAGACCTGCCGGAACTCCTCCGGCAGGAACGGGCCCGGGGCGACACCGCCCCGTGAGGCTGTCCAGCCCGGGGCTGCGCCCGCGGGCGCAGCCCCGTGGCGGTGGCCGCCCGCGGACGCGGGGTCCAACCACCGCCCCACACCGTCTCCCCCAACCATCAGCCCCGGGTGGGCTCCTCCCGTACCCCTCGTCCGCACGGCAGGAACGGGCGCTGCTGCTGATCGCGCTCGTGGCGGTGGTGGAGCCGCCGCCTGGCGCCGCGAGCCGTCCTCACCGACCTGGTGCGTTCCGGCCCAGCGTGGCTGTCGGAAGGGTTGGTTACTCTCCGGCCATGGAACAGCTCTGCAACAGCCGGCCCTCCGCGGAGGACATCGTCGCCGCCGTGCCCGGACTCGCACCGTACGCGTTGCCGGCCGTGGTCCTGGCCCCCGAACCGGGAGAACCCACCGTCCATCAGAGTTCCGTGGGTGGGCCGTTGCTCTGGCCGGCCGACGAGGCATGGCCGTTCTGCGACCTCCCGGACGAGAAGTCCGGTTCCGGGACACCAACGACCGCCATGGTGGTGGTGGCGCAGGTGTACCGCAAAGACGCGCCGGGCGACTGGTGGCCCGAGGGCAAGGACGTGTTCCAGCTCCTGTGGTGCCCCAACGTCCACTGGGATCCGCCGGCTCCGCACGCCGACGTCAGCCCGGTCGCGGAGATCCGCTGGCGCAACAGTGCCGACGTGGGGCAGATACTCGCGTCGCCCCCGCTGCCCGTACGGCAGGAGGACCCGGACTACGGATACTCCCCAGTGCGGTGCACGCTCACCCCGGTGCCCCTCATCGACTTTCCCTACCCGCAGGCCCTGCCGGACGAAGAACTCATCCAGTCCGTGCAGGGGTATGTGGAGGCGACCGGGGACGGAAGCGACGTCATTACCCGTGTAGCCGGGATCAAGTTCGGCGGGTGGCCCACGTGGCACCTGACCGACCCTTACGACGTCTTGTGCCTGACCTGCAGCACGCCGTGCCGCCTGCTGTTCACCGTGGCCAGCGACGACACCACCGGTATCACGGTGGGGAGGTGGGGTGACTTCCGGATCTTTGCCTGTCCCACCGGGGAAGGGCACGGGTACGTCTTCGACCAGCACTGATCCGCCCTCGCGGGAGTCGCTCGCACCGTCGCCAGCACCCCGATCCCCCCGAGATACAGCACTTCCGGGAGCCGCCCACACCTCTCGAACTGCAGGTCAAAGGCCTGGTAATGGCTGCCCAGCACGTCCGCGAGCGCGGAGTGGACGAGCGAATCTGTGCGGCTCTCATCGAGGAACGGGAAGAGCACGGTGACGTGGGCTGGAATCCCGGCCTGGGCTGAGGGGTCGAGCCGTTCACGCCACCCGCGGACGGACGGCTCCGCCTCCGGGATCCGGACGATGAGCCCCGTCTGGCCCGCATGAAACGTACTGGCGCTGCCATCTGCCATGACACCGCATGGTGTCAGCTCTGTCGCAGACAGCACGTCTCCTTTTCCGCCGAACGATCACGACCGCTGTCCGAACATCCAGAATGTCGATGATCACTGGACGCCGCCGGAACCCATGAACAAATTCTGTCGGTTGACGGGTTCTGGCTCGCTTTCCGTGATGCGCGCACGCTAAGTGACGGCTGACGCTCCGATCAGGCTCTGGGTGGCTCTGTTGGTCAGCAGCGAGAGCGTTCATACCCAAGGGCAGGAACACCCCGTAGACAAGGCAGACGATGTAGCCGAGTTTCAGCAACGCCCGGTTGCTTGACTCGGCCCTGATGTTGTGCGTTCCCGTGGCTGCGTGCCGCGGCTGGTCATCGTATGCACGACGGGCAAGGGATGGGGTGGCAGGATGACGCGGTGTCCGACTCTCTCCGTGAACTGTGGCTGCGCGGCATCGCCTTCAATCCGGCGGCGCCCTCCGATGTACTGATACGCCTGCTGGATCGAGCGGCCGGTGAGGCCGGCCAGCTGATGTGTGAGGGCCGTGACCTGCCCGCTGCCGTCATCGCCGCAGCCTTGCGGCACCCGGCCATGGCGATCCGCGGCCGACTCGCCCGCAACCAGCACGTCGACCCCGCACAACTCGCCCCCCTGGCAACCGACCCGTCGGGGATCATCCGCGCTGGGCTTGCCGGAGGGTCCCGCTACCCTCGGCCCCGACGGGTCCGACCGCTGCCGGACGACATCCTCGTCACCTTCATGACCGCCCAGGACGGGGGCGAGGACGGCATGCTCACCGAGCACGAGATCGTCCAGGAGCTCAGTTCCTCTCGGCAGATCCCTCTGTCCTTCTACCGCGCCATGGCCGGGCACGACCACCCCGAAATCCGCAAACGCGCCACCTGGGGGTGGCAGTCACTCACCCCTGCGCAGCGGGAGGCCCTGCTCGACGACCCCGACCCCGCCGTACGGGAAGCGGCGCAGGAGAGCGGCTGGGAGCTGGACCCGGAAGCGGTGGAGGCCAAGCTGCCGTCCATCGGCTCGCACAGCAAGTCGTTCGTGCTCGGCACGTGCGCCCTGTCCCCCGCACTCGTCGAGCAGTGCTTCGCGGACGACAGGGTGCACCCCCTGACCTGGAACCGCCACACCCCGGCCGACGCCGTCGCCCGGCTCGCCCGCCACCCCGAGGCGAAGGTCCGCGAGATGATCGCCGCCCGGCCCGATGTGGGACCAGACCTGGTCACCGAGCTGAGGGAGGACCCGGACGAGGACGTGCGGATGCGCGCACGCCTCCACCCCTTCCCCCGCACCTGGGCCGAGTACCGGGCGATCAACCGGGTCATCGGGCATGGTCCGGACTGCACCTGCCCGATCACCGAGCCGGACTCCGAGCCGTCCCCCGACTGGTTCGCCGCGTGCGCGGCGTCCGGAGAACCGGTACTCCGCCGGGTTGCAGCGAGCTGGCCAGGCCTGCCCGCAAAACTTGTCGAGACACTCGCACGGGACGACGACGAGGAGGTACGGATCCGGCTCGCCTGCCTCCACCCGCTGGCTCCGCCCCACCTCCTCCTGGACGTCTTCGTCACCCGCCCAGCCCACCGACCGCACCTGCTGACCCTGCCCGCGTTCCCCCGCACCGGCCTGACCCACCTCATCGGCCACCCAGACCCCCAGGTACGCGCCCTGGCCGCAGCCGATCCCACCCTGCCCCAACCCCCCGTGCAAGACACCGACGAGTCGGTGCGCCGGGCGGCCGCCGCCAATCCGATCCTGACGCCCGAAGTCCTGGAGGCCCTCCTCCCCGACCCCCGCACCGCAGAGGGCGCTGCGGCCAACCCATCCCTTCCCGTCCCCCGCATGCACGCGCTCCTCGACCACTGCCTGAACAGCGCTACCCTCCCGCCGGCGGCGGGATGCTGAGAAACGATGCCCGCGTAGCGGTCACAGGCAGGGCAACCTGCGCCCGCCATTGGTCGACGCCGACGTGTCAAACAGGCGTTCCAAGTCTCGGTTCTGGCACAGATCTTGGGGACGATCACGGATTGCGACGATGCAAGAAGTGCCGATGTCAGCGGGCCCACGTAGCTTTCGGTTGACCGCCCGGCCGGGTGGCGAGGAGGGAGTGAGACATGGAGTGGGTCAGGGACGCGCGGCTGGCAGCCGGCCCTGAGGCCACCTGGTACTTGGAGGCGGCTTTCAGACCCGGTGCTCACCTTGGGACGGTGTACGACGATCCGACGACGCCGGTAGTCGTGACGGGCATCGAGGAGCTGACGACGATTCGCGTACCGAGCGGCCGGCTCGTCGTCGATGCGCCATGGCACGACGACCAGGTCTGGGAGTACCAGAGGGGGCTGCCGACCAGGCCCCCGCGGGAGCTGGCGGTGCGCATTCCCCCGGGCGTCTACCGGGTAGAGATCGCGTGGACGGCGGGCCCGTACGAGTTCATGGGCGAGCACGTCGACGGCGTTGAGTGCGCCGCAACGCGCCTGTGTATCAGCGACGACCCTGTCGTCGGATGGGAGATGGGCCTGAGTGTCGAGGACGACATCGCCCGGCTTCAGCCGGGCGAGGAGCCCCGCTTCTTCTCCGATGCCAATGTCGGCTGCTTCGCCGACGCAGGCGCGTGGACGACCTTGTCCGCACCGTTTCGCACGTTCATAGACGACGGGGTTCCTGCACCGCGCGACTCCGAGGAGTTGGCTGACGGGTGCGAACGGGTACGCGACGAGTCGCAGCGAGCCGATTTGGTCACGTTCGGGGCCGAGTCGGGCGGCGTCGTCTGGTTGGGCCGCACGAAGACCGGCGATGTGGCGGCGATCGTCGTCACCAGCGGCATGCCCGATGCCAAAGCATGACGTCGCTGCCGCCTCTCCCTGGCTGCAAGTCGCACTGCCGGACGTGGCGGCTCGCCTTCACTTGGCGAATCAACCCGGGTGCACAGCTCTTACCTGCGGTTTCCTGCGGACGTGCCGAGCGGGGGACGTCTGGTGGTCCTGCAACTGCGAGTCCGGCGGTTCTTCTGTCCGGAGCCTTCGTGCGCGCGGCGGACGTTCTCTGAGCAGATGCCGGGCTGACCCTGCGGCATAGCCGGTGGACGGAGCGGTTGCGGTCGACTCTCGCCGCGGTGGGTCTCGCCCTCGCCGGCCGGGCCGGCGCCCGGATGGCACGGGCCTTCGGGGTGTCCATCAGCCGCAGCGCGGTGTTGCGGCTGCTCGATGCATTGCCCGAACCCGAAGTCCCGGCCCCGCGGGTGATGGGGGTTGATGAGTACGCCACACGCAAAGGACGGGACTACGGCACGGTGCTCGTCGACGTCGAGAATCGCCGGCCGGTGGATCTGCTGCCTGACCGGGAGGCGTCCAGTGGCTCGACGCCGTCCGTCAGGACGGCCTGCCCAGCCTCCATACTCTCGCGGCCGGCATCGACCGCGACCGCGACGCGGTCATCGCCGGCCTGACCCTGCCCTGGAACTCTGGAGTCGTTGAGGGCCACGTCAACCGGATCAAGATGCTCAAGCGCCAGATGTTCGGCCGGGCCGGCTTCGCACTGCTCCGCAAGCGAGTCCTGTTGGCTCACTGATCGATGTCAGATGCGCGCGATAGCTTCCCCACATGGGCGTCTATCTGGTGAGCGTCGGCGCGGAGGAATGGTTCGGTGACGAGGAGGACGGATGGGGTGGAGTTGCTTCGGCGCTCAATGCTGAACTCAGGCGGCGGGGCATGCCGCCCTACGAGGACGTCCCCGCAGAGACGGAGTTCGCACCTGGCTCAGGGCAAGCTTTCGAGGAAAAGCTGACCCCCGATATGACCGGGTTCCTCGCCTTGTGTCAGACGCACCTGTCACGAGAGGAATCGGAGATCCTCTGCGGCTGGACCGTGCTCGTGCCCGTATCGCTCGATGAGGAGATCTGGTTGCCCATCGAGGCCGACGACCACGAGTCCATGGTGGCCGGCGCTCCTCAGGTACTACCGCTCGCCGAGAGGCTGGCGGCAGCCATCGATCTGCCAGCCGAAACCCCGGCGACATGCGACAACCTTGACCTGAGCACGTGGTTCAGGCACCGAGCAACGGAACAGGCCACTACTCGAACAGGCCCGTGGACCAAGGACCTGGACACAGCCTTCTACGTCGCGCTGTTCCTTCGCGCTACACAGCACTCGATCCGGCGCGGCTGCCCCATCGTCTGCACCTGAGGCTCCCCTTCGGTTCCACTGGTCTCCCAGCGAACATCACCCACCGTGCACGTGTCACGGAAAGCGAGCCAGAACCGGTTGAGGTGTACGAAGCCCCAGCCTCGATCGGTGCCCTGACGCTGGCAGTCACGAAGGACATGGGCTGCCCGGCGCCACCGTCCACTGCCTGGACGGTGACAACTGGCTCCACGAGCGGGCCCGGGGGGCGCAGGGCACCCCAGGCGCCACCCCCAGGAGAGCGTCCCGTACATACGGACAACGATCGCCGGGATCAGCCGTGGGCGGTCGAATCCGGTGTGCGAGCTGCAGCCGCCCCCACCCACACGCCTCTACATGTGTAGAGTGCGGGCAGCAGCACCCTCTACCGATGTAGAGGGTCGCCTCGTTCGACTTCAAGGAGCCACGGTGAGCGCGATCGTCACACCCGCCCTCGAGCGCAAGCCCCAGCCCGAGCCACTGCGACCCTTCAGAGTCGGGGCCGGCGGCTTCCTCCTGCTGGGCACGGGCCACCTCGCCCTGGCGGCCGCGACGGCGCTGGGCGACCCCACCCCCCAACAGCAAGCCTCCTCGGCAGCCATGCGGGAGTCGAGCGTGACCCTGCTCGGCCTGGAACGCTGCACCCTCGACATCGTCCAGGGAATGAGCCTCGCCATGGCCCTGTTCGTCATCGCGTGCGGGCTCCTCTGCCTCACCGCCGTCCGGCACGCCCCGGAACTGGTCGAACGGCGCACCGCCTTCGGGTGGATCCCCCTCATCGGCTCACTGGTGGGCCTGGCGATATCCCTCCTGCTCCTGCCCATGCCGCCGATCGTCGTCCTCACCGTCACCAGTTGCGCCTTCGCCCTGTCCTTGCGCCGGGCGACGCCCTGATCCGGTCACGGCGGGGCGTGGGCCGCACGCCCCGCCGGTCGGCCCGGCCACCCCGCCGCACCGGCCGGGCAACCGCGTACACCACCCCGACGTCCCATACGAGCACGTGGAGGCCGAGGGACGCCCGCTGGGGCGGTGGCTGTCGAATCAGCGGCGGCCCGAACGTACCGGTGCCATGGCCTGCGAGCAGGCGGCCAGCGCCCCGGCCGGCTCCACAAGGCCGACCGGGGCGCAAGACCGGGCAGGCGCAGGGCAGGGCAGGGCAGGGCAGGCGTAGGGTTCCCGGCCGCCGGCGTCCCCCGCCCGCTGCGTGACCCGGACCCGCCGGAGCTGGACGAGGACCAGGACGAGGACGAGCACGAGGACGGCGGGCATGAGCGGGCGTCAGTGGCCGACCACATCACTGCGTTACGGGTAGGCACTCGGCGAGCAGGTCGACGATGTCGCGCCAAGCTCGCTGTGCGTGCCGCGGGTGGTAGCCGACACCGGGGGGCGCGGCGTGGTCGACCGGTGGGTGATGGAAGGCGTGCAAGGCTCCGCCGTAGACCGTGAGGCGCCAGTCGACGCCTGCGGCCTGCATCTCGGCAGCGAATGCGTCCCGTTGCGAGGACGGCATGATCGGGTCTTCCGAACCGACTCCGGCCCACACCGGGCAGCGAATGCGTGCCGCCTCGTCCGGTCGCCCCGTGGTCAGTGCATTGACCGTCCCGATCGCGCGCAGGTCGACGCCGTCGCGCCCGAGTTCCAACGCGATGGCGCCCCCGGTGCCGTAACCGATAGCCGCAACGCGGTCGAGGTCGACCCGCGATTCGGCGCGCAACACGTCAAGGGCCGCGTGGCCGATGCACCGCATCCGGTCGGGATCGGCGAGCAGCGGCATGCAACGGGCCAGCATCTCCTCGGGATCGCTCACATAGCGCCCGCCATGCAGGTCGAAGGCCAGTGCCACGTAACCCAGCTCGGCCAGGGCCTCGGCCCGGCGGCGCTCGACGTGGCTGAGTCCCATCCCCTCGGGTCCGATCAGGACTGCGGGCCGGCGATCGGCACCGGCCGGGAGTGCGAGGTGCCCGATCATCGCCAGGTGGTCGGCTGGATACTCCACTGCACGCGTGGTGACCGTCGTCATGCGACGGAACTGTAGTGACCGTCAGGTTCGCCCGGACGGGTGTTCACCTCTGGCGGACCTCGTCTGCAAGGGGGGCTCGACCGACCAGCAGCCGACCGCCCGGCAGAGCCTGTTCCTCGACGGGACCGGGATCGAGGAGCCGGTTGGCGAGCCGGCCCGTTCGCCCCGGCGTTCGACACCTTGGAGGCGACGAGACTCAGTCGGGCAGCGCCACGGTGAGGTCCACTTCGATGAGCTGCCCCGTGAAGCCGAGTTGCGCAACACCCAACAGCGTGCTGGCGGTGGTGAACGCCGGCCCGAGAGCCGAGTCGGTGAGCCGACGCCAAGCGACGCCCAGAACGTCTCTGTCGTCGCTCCGCACATAGATCACCGAGCGCACCACATGGTCCGGCCCGGCATCAACCGCAGCCAAGGCAGCGAGTGCGTTCACGACGACCTGGTCGACTTGCACCTCGAGCGATCCGGAACCGACGAGGGAACCACTCCGATCGAGAGGGCACTGCCCCGCCAGGTAGGCCGTACGGCCGGTCTCCACCACGGTGATGTGGTGATAGCCGGGAGTCTCATGCAGCTGCTCGGGGTTGATACGCGTGATCTTCGCCGTCATGCCTGCGAGTGTGACCGGCCTACCCGCCGGTGTGCACGCCATTTGTTCCGCCCAGTAACACTCGCGGCATCCGGAGGGTTGCAGAACGACCTCAGCGGCTCAGGTACGCGTCCTCGGGCCCTTCGGGGCCGGGGAGCGCGAGCCGAAGTTGTCGGGCGGGTTGAGGGAGACGAGCGCGGTTGAACCAGGGGGCCGCGGCGGCGGGGTCCTTCTGCTTCCGCAGAAAGGCGTTCTCGCACGGGTTCTGCGCCGCCCGTGGGAGCGGCCCGCAGAACCGGACAGGCTCACCCCCGCCCGGGACTCCATGCCGCGAAACTTGTATCTACCGACGGCCTGATCACCTGACGTGAGCAGCGCCGCTCGTCCGCGGTCGCTCCACGCATGGAAGCATCGTCAGTGTCGCGCGGGATGCGTGACTCGGAGAGAGCAGCGGGAGGTGCCCCGTGGGGGCCAATGTCGATGAACACGGGCGACCGTGGACGAATTCAGGTGGTGGACCGGTCATCGTGGTCCCGGCAGAGGCCGCCGAGCACTGGCGGGGGACGCTGCCTCCCGTGGGCGCCGAAGTTCCTGAGGAATGGACGTGGGGTGGTGCGAACGGCCCGGAGTGCGACTACGACCGGGCATGCGGTCCGCCGGTGTTCGAGGGAACGCCGTACGGTGGCTTCGGGTGGGTCGAGGTCCAGGGGAAGCCGGCCTTGATCCTGGACGGTGAGATCGTTACCCGGTTCGAGGGGGACAGCGAGGGCGGGGTCCTCGTGCGCAACCCGATCAGTGAAGCCCGTGCCGATCTGGAAAAGACTCTCGCAGATGGCTGGCGTTCCGTCGGAGTGGACAGCCTCTCGCTGACCGACGGCCGCCTTTTCATGTTCGATTCGGCTTTCGAAGGAGCCGCGGACCCGGCGCAGATTTCAGCGGATAACGGGGTGGGCGTGATCACACTGGGGGCCGGCCGCTGGCGGGTCGATTTTGCCACCACCGTGGACGAGGTGGATCTCGTCCGCTTCCGTCGCGTCTGAGCCTGGTGAAGGGACAGCGCCGACCACAGCTCCACCGCCAACCTGCCGTCGCGGCGCGTTGCCGGACGGCGGGCGGCGCTACGGTTCAGGCGCGGGCCGTCGCTGCCGACCCTCTGCTCTCCTGCCCGCCACGTCCGACGCGGGGCGGTCGGGCAGCACAACGGCGCCGCTTTCGCCGCCGTTCTCAGTACTGTACGGAGCGGCCGTTCCGTACCGTGCGGAGCACCGGAAGGGGACTCGCGATGGCCGGTCTGAGGCTGGGCCCGCTCCTGCGACACGTGGACTGGGAGTCGGGCACGAGCGCGACAGTGTGGGTCGAGGCCGACCGGGCCTGCACGGCGGAGGTCCGGTGCCCGGGCGGCGGCGGCGGTTCGGCGCCCACGTTCTGCGTCGCCGGCCACCACTACGCACTGGTGGTCGTGACCGGACTCGCCCCCGGGTCCGCCACGACGTACGAGGTACTGCTCGACGGCGAGCGGGTGTGGCCACTCGCCGACTCGACCCAGCCGCCCAGCACCATCCGCACGCCGCCGGTCCCGGCGACGGGCGCGGTGGTCGCCTTCGGCTCGTGCCGGTGGGCGGCGCCTGCCGTGGGCGAGCACGATCCGGTGGGCCCCGATGTCCTCGACACTCTCTCCGCCCGGCTCGCCGCCGACCCGGAGGCCGAGCGTCCGGACGTTCTCGTCCTCCTCGGCGACCAGGTGTACGCGGACGAGACGTCCGCCGACACCCGCGCGTGGATCGCCCGGCACCGGCGGGCCGCCGGCACCGGCTCCGCCGCCCCGCCGGACCAGGTCGCCGACTACGAGGAGTACGCCCGTCTCTACGACGAGTCCTGGGGCGACCCCGAGCTGCGCTGGCTGCTCTCGACCGTACCCAGCTGCATGATCTTCGACGACCACGACGTCATCGACGACTGGAACACCAGCGCCGCCTGGGTGGCCGACATGCGGGCAACGCCCTGGTGGCGCGAGCGGATCACCAGTGGCCTGATGTCGTACTGGGTCTACCAGCACCTCGGGAACCTCTCCCCCGCCGAGCTCGCCGACGACGAACTGTACGCGGCGGTACTGGCGGCCGACGACGGCACGGAGGTGCTGCGCGCGTTCACCGAACGCGCCGACGCCGACCCGACGACGGTCCGCTGGAGCTACCGCAGGGACTTCGGCCGCACCCGGCTGCTGATGGTCGACACCCGGGCCGCGCGGGTGCTGGAGGAGCAGCACCGGGCGATGCTGGACGCCGGGGAGGAGGCCTGGCTGCGGACGCAAGCGTTCGACGACCCCGGCGGCGTCGACCACCTGCTGATCGGAACCTCGCTCCCGTGGCTGCTGCCCCCGATGGTCCACTTCGCGGAGGGTTGGCACGCGGTGCTCTGCCGGGGCGAACGCGGGCCGCGCTGGGCGCGCTTCGGTGAATGGCTGCGCCGACGGGCAGACCTGGAGCACTGGGCGGCGTTCACCTCGTCGTTCGAAAGGCTGACGGAGACGGTCGCCGAGGTGGGGAGGGCCGACGCCGCCCCGGCGACGGTGTGCGTGCTCTCCGGAGACGTACACCACGCGTATGTGGCGGAGCCCGTCTGGACCACCGGACAGCAGCCGCGCTCCCGCGTCTTCCAGTTCACCTGCTCACCGCTGCACAACTCGGTGCCCGCAGCCATACGGGCCGGATTCCGCTTCGGCTGGAGCCGGTTCGCCAAGGGGATCGGACATCTCCTCGCCCGTCACGGACGGGTCGCGAGACCGGTGATCCGGTGGGAGCGCACCGGCGGACCGTGGTTCGGCAACCAGTTGATGACGCTGACACTGCGCGGCCGTACCGCGCGGCTGCGACTGGAGAAGGCCTCGTCGGGTGCCAAGCGGGGGCGCCGCGGGACCGACCGCGCGGGAGCGCGGCTCATCGGTGTCCACGACCGCAGTCTGACGGACGGAAGCTGACGCCCCGCCGGACCGCCCCCCATCGCTTCTTGGAGGTCCCGCGATCCGAAGGTGGCGCATGCGGGGCGCCACGGTTCCCGTCGCCGAGGCGGAGCGGCACGGCCTGTGCGGGTCGTGCTGCCACGAGGGCGCTCACGGCGCTCGCCCTGCGGCGGGCCGGGCCGGCGGCCGGGGCGGCGGAACACGTCCTCACAGGACTCGCCTCCCGGCGTCGGGGGAGCCATCCGCTCCACGGCTCGGCGTGTTCCATCGCACCTCTCCCCCACGGTGATCGCGCCCCGCACCGCCGGGACGTCCGCGACGGCGGCGGTGGGGTGGGTCAGTGGCTCTCGAGCAGACTCCGGGCCAGAGCGCGGAGTTCCTCGTCGGGGTGGACGTCGGAGAAGGGCATCGCGGGGAGCAGGCGCAGCGAGGAGAAGGCGAAGGAGCGCAGCACGGGGCGGAGTTCCTCGGGGACCCGGCCGATGGCGGCGAGGGCCTTGAGGGCGGAGAGCCCGACCGGGGTGGGGCCGATCAGCCCGGCGAGGACCGGGACGGCCCGCTCCGGGGATCCGGTGGCCGTGTGGTGGGCCTGGGCGGCTGCCATGCGGGTCCACTCGTAGCGGGCGGTCAGCAGCGGCTCGACGAGCGGCAGGAGTGGCGCGGCGGCGCTGCCGAGCGGCTGGAGGCTGCTCAGGTGCCAGTGGACCGGGCCCTGGGCGGCGAGCAGGCCCTGGAAGACGCGCAGCGCGGGGGCGGCATCACCGGTCAGGCGGTGGTGGGCCAGGGCGGCGGCGGCCCTGAGCGAGGGGTCGATGCTGTGCGTGGCCTCGTGGAGCAGGGCGGTGATCTCCGGGGTCACGACGCCGTTGAGCCCGATCTGCCGGGCGGCCACGACGGCCGCGCGGCGGGTGCGGAGGCAGTCGAGCAGTTCCGGCTGCGCCTGGCGCGCGGCGGCGCCGAATCCGGTCAGGGCACCGATCAGCTCGATGGCCTCGTTGCCCGTGGCGCCGGACGCCAGTGTGCGGCGGATCTCCGGTATCAGCCGGTCGGCCGCCCCGGGGCAGGACGAGGCGGCGGCTCTGAGGGTGTCCGGGCCGGGAGTGCGCAGCACCAGCTCCAGGGCGCGGGGGTCGCGTGAGCGCGCCAGGGCGAGGAGTGCGGGGGCGGCGCTCTCGTCGTCCGAGCGGGCGTACCGGTGGAGCGTGTCCCTGAGGTCCGTGCCGGGCTCGGGCAGGCGCTCGATCCACTGGCCGATCGTGGTGAGGCATTCGGCCCGGCCGCGGGCGTCCCTCTGGTGCGGGAGGGCGGCGAGCATCAGGTCCAGGACCTCGGGCTCCCGGTCGCGCCAGGTCTCGGCGATCTGGCGGCCGAGCCGGGATCCGCGCGATCCGAGGTCTCCGGAGGCGATCCAACGGGCGGCCACGGTGAGGCCTGCGGCGACGTCGCGGGTGAGCAGGTGGGTGAGCCGGTCGTCCGGTGAGGTGGTGCCCGCCCAGGGGAAGTCGTCCTCTCCCGGATCCGGATCGGCCCCGTCCTCGGCGAGGACGTCCACCAGCCGCTTCTCGTACGGGGCTCCGGACCGTTCGGCGGCGAGCACGGCAGCGGCCAGCCGGACTTCGCTGAACGGGCTGTCGAAGGCCTCGGTCCCGCGGCCCAGCCGGGCGAGGACGGCCAGGGCGTCCGCCCGTACGGCCGGCACGGGGTCGGCGGCGTACAGCTCGTCGACGCGGCGTCCGGCCGTGGCCCGGACCTCGGCCGGCAGCAGATCGGCCACGGCGGCGACCACGCGGAGCGCCGCCCGGCGCACCGGGCGCGCGGCGTCCGCCAGGCAGGGCAGCAACTGCGGCAGCAGCCGCACGAGTTCGGCGCATATCGCGGCGACGGGACGGCCTGGCCAGTGCGGGGACCCGGTGTCCTCCGGGTCGTGGTCGGCGAGGACGGCGAGCAGCATCAGCAGTTCGTCGCGTCTGCCGGGGACGTGCAGCACGGCGTGCGCGAGGAACGGCACGGCGGGTGCGGAGGCCGGATAGACGGTGCCCTGGTGGTGGATGTTGCCGTACAGCTCGTGGATCGCCTCGTCGACCGTGTCGGCGTCGTCCCCGTAGAGCGCCCTGATCAGTTCGGGTACGTCCTCGGCCGGTCCGTAGGCGTGGGTCAGGTCGTGCCACTGGACCTGGTCCAGTTCGGCCGGAGATCTCATGGCGGGCGCTCCTCAGCTGATCAGGTCCGCCGACCGTACCGATCACCACTGACAACGCCCCGCCGGTGATCGAGACCGGCTCCTGTCGGCCAAACACGCCAACCGGCCGGGTCCGGGGCGTCCTTGTCGTAGCGCAGGCGCGCCGTCGGCGCACCGACCGGTGCTGAGCTGCAGGGATCCGCCGCTCCGGGCCGCGCGGCCACCGGGCGGAACGCTCGGGTCCGGTGCCGACTCCCCGGTGTTTTCCGGCAGTCGGGTGATCGCGGGCCCGCACTTTAGCGGATGGAGGTCCATATCCTCCCCGAATACCTGATGTTCGCCACGTCCCCGGTATCCGGCGCGTAGCGTCCCTCCCGTCCAACCCGGCCGGAGGCGCGAAGCCGGCCAGGGTCGTGAGAAACGAGAGGCTGCAACGATGAACGTAGAGACGTCCCTGAAAGAGGCCATGACCTCCATCGAGGGGAGCGTGGGAGCGGCACTGGTCGACTACACGAGCGGCATGGCTCTCGGCACGCTGGGGGGCAGCAAGGACCTCGACCTGACGGTCGCGGCCGCGGGGAACACCGATGTGATCCGGGCGAAGACCCGCACCATGGAAATGCTGGGCCTCAAGGAGGACATCGAGGACGTACTGATCACCCTCGGCAACCAGTACCACCTGATCCGGCTGCTCAAGGGGCGCGGGGGCAACGGTCTGTTCCTCTACATCGTCCTGGACAAGGCCAAGTCCAACCTGGCCATGGCCCGTCACCAGCTCAAGCGCATCGAAGCCGACCTGGAACTTTAGCCGCTTTCCTGTACCCCGTTTCCTTTGCCCACGAATTGAAGAAATCTTCAACTCGGCACATCCGAATGCCGTCACCGGTCGTTCGGTCGGGGCCGGGGTACAGGAGAATGGCTGGTCATGGTCACCGGGGGCGGGCCCGGCAGTACCGACGCCGTCCCCGTCCATTGGTCAGAACCCGGGTAGGAGCGTTGCCACATGCAGGTCCCGCTGTACCAGGCCAAGGCGGAGTTCTTCCGGATGCTCGGGCACCCCGTCCGCATCCGCGTACTCGAGCTGCTTCAGAACGGCCCCGTACCCGTGCGCGAGCTGCTGAACGAGATCGAGATCGAACCGTCGAATCTCTCGCAACAACTCGCGGTACTGCGCCGATCCGGCATTGTGATCTCCATACGCGACGGCTCGACGGTCAGTTACGCCCTCGCCGGTGGCGATGTGGCGGAACTCCTGCGGGCCGCTCGCCGCATCCTCACCGAACTGCTGGTCGGGCAGAGCGAGTTGCTCGCCGAGTTGCGGCACGCCGACACCTCGGTCCACACCGGGTCTCACCCGATGTAGCCGCCCGTCGGTGAAGGGCGCTCCGCCCGGCCGGAGAGGCCGGGACGGAGCGCACGGGTCGGGACGGAACGCACACGTCGGGGCGGAGTGCACGGGTCGGGGCGGTGGGTGGTGGGGCGGGGTGGCGCCGGCCGTCAGCCCTGGCAGAGTCCGCGGGCGTAGTCGTACGTCGCGGTGGCCTGCGAGTAGCGCCACTGCGGGTCCAGCAGATCGCTCGTGAGCTGTCCGGCCGCGGCCGGGCTCTCGACGATGTAGCCGAAGTCCTGCAGCCAGGACGGGTACAGGTTCTTCGAGCCGATGTAGAAGGCCGATCCGTCCACGGAGACCAGCTTGTGGTGCTGGGCGTACGGCTTTCCGTCCGCCCAGGTCGGCCGGTCGGACGCGCGGAACGTGGCCAGCTGCAGGTTCTCGCAGAGAGCCGTCCGCGCCCGTCCGCCGTCACCGGTCAGGGCCGTCACCCGGCCGCGCAGGGCGTCGCTCACCTCGGAGAGCGACTTGGTCTGCGAGTAGCCGCCGCTGCCGATGGTTCCGCGGTTCGCCGGGTCGCTCACGACGATGCGGACCTTCACGCCGGAGACGAGCTTCGCGGCGAGGGCGTCGTAGAGGCGTACGTCGTAGCGGGGCAGGGGCGGGCAGGTGGCGTGCACGTCCTGCTGGGAGATCTCGATGTGCGAGGTCGCGCTGGAGACGAGGGCGCGCAGGGCGCTCTCCTCCGGGTTGACGGTGTCGTAGTCCCGGTCGTTGTTGGTCTTGTCGGGCACCCCGATGCCGCACTTGGTGTCACCTGCCGTGGGCAGGACGGGGCGGAAGGACGAGGTGGGGTCGTTCTGGCGGATACCGACGCCGAGGCCGCCGACGGCCAGCGCGGGCACGTTCCCGCCGCCCGCGGGAGAGGCGGGCCGCGGCAGGGTGGGCATGCAGTCCGCGCCGGGCGAGGCCGCGAACCAGACCGAGCTCCAGCTGGTCCTGTTGCGGCAGGTCCAGTCCCACAGGGAGTCCAGGTAGCGGCCCGCGGAGCCGGCGGCGGGCCCGGACAGCGCGAGGTCGACGTCGCTGACCGGGTGGGTCGTGTCGAGGTAGTCGTCCTTCCAGCTGTTGATGCCGCCGGTGATCACCGAACCGCCGTCCACCACGATCAGCTTGGAGTGGTTCCAGGAGAAGGAGGTCTTCGAGGTGGTCATCGAGGCCACGTTGAGGGTGATGTTGGCCGCGGCGGCGGGGCCGAGCTTCGCGAGCAGCTCGTCCCGGTAGGACGAGGGGATGACCGTGGAGTGGTAGATGGGCGCGGCGCCCACCATGATGCGCACCTTCAGCCGGTTGCCCTTCTGGGCGGACTCCTTCAGGCCCGCGACGATCGCGTCCTGGTAGCCGCCGTTCGGAAAGGGTGCCAGCGTCGATATGTCGACGGTCTCACGGGCGCCGGCGATGTCCTGGCGCATCTTGTCCAGGAGCCGGCGCGATCCGGGCCGGTCGGTGCAGGCGGCGTCGCCCCAGCAGCCGGGGGTCTGGAGCAGCCAGTCGGCGCCGCCGGGAGTGGAGGAGCCGAGGCGGTTTCCAGAGGTGCGCTCCCAGACCGAGCCCTCCAGGCCCGGCGAGACCTGGCGCAGGGTCTGCTCGATCGAGTCCAGGTGCGGGGTGGGCGCCTCCGCCGCGTGGGCGGGGGCGGCGGCGCCGAGGAGGGAGATGCCGAGTGCGAGGGCCGTGGTGGAGACGAGGGCCGTCGTACGGACGGTGCGTGCCAATGTGGTTCCTTGACTGGGGGGTGGCTCGGGCCGGGAGGGGCGTGGGCCGGCCACGCCTCCGACCTTGATCAACTCGCGCAAGTTACCAGCCCGTAGCCCCCTGTTCACCTTCGTCGGTCGACTTCCGGCCACGCCGCGGGCACGGGTGCGGGTCGCGCCCCGGGACGGGCGGGCGCACCCGGCAGGATCCGCCGAGCCCCGGGATCGGGATCGGCATCGGCGTTGCCATCGGGAGGTCGCAGCCGCGGCCGTTCCGTACGCTGGTCGCATGCGTACGCGCCCCACCCTGAGCTGGACACCCGCCACCGAGGACCTGCGGCCAGGCAGCACGGACCCGGAGCCGGTCGCCGACGCGCTGCGGGCCGGTGGCGTACTGGTGCTCAGCGGGGCGGGCATCTCCACGGAGTCGGGCATCCCCGACTACCGGAGCGAGGGCGGCAGCCTGCGCCGGCACACCCCGATGACCTACCAGGAGTTCACCGCGAGCGCCCGGGCCCGGCGTCGCTACTGGGCGCGCAGCCACCTCGGCTGGCGCACCTTCGGCCGCGCCAGGCCCAACGCCGGGCACCGGGCCGTCACGGCGTTCGGGCGGCACGGGCTCCTCGCCGGGGTGATCACCCAGAACGTGGACGGCCTGCACCAGGCCGCCGGCAGCGAGGACGTGGTGGAACTCCACGGGAGCCTGGACCGGGTCGTGTGCCTCTCCTGCGGCGCCTCCGGCTCACGCCGGGACCTCGCACGGCGGCTGGAAGCGGCCAATACGGGCTTCGAGCCCGTGGCCGCCCGGCTGAACCCGGACGGCGACGCCGACCTCACCGACGACCAGGTCGGCGGCTTCTCCGTGGTGCCCTGCGCGCGGTGCGGGGGTGTCCTCAAACCGGACGTCGTGTTCTTCGGCGAGACGGTGCCCGCGTCCCGGGTCGCGCGCTGCCGCGAGCTGGTCGACGGCGCGACCTCGCTGCTGGTCCTCGGCTCCTCACTGACGGTGATGTCCGGCCTGCGGTTCGTCCGGCAGGCGGCGCAGGCCGGCAAGCCCGTGCTGATCGTCAACCGGGACCCCACCCGCGGCGACCGGCACGCCGTCACCCGGGTGGCACTCCCCCTGGGGACGACCCTCACCACCCTGGCCGACCACCTGGACATCCCGGTCGACGGCAGCACCCCCGCCTGACGCCGCACCGGGGGCGTGCGGTGTCGGTGGCCCGGGAGATATTCGCTGGTCGTTGCGGGCAGATGGTGTTCATACTGCCGCCATGGATCCGGTGACGATAGAGACCGGCCGTCTACTGCTGCGACCCTTCACCTCTGCCGACACGGACGCGGTCTACGAAGCGTGCCAGGACGAAGACATCCAGTTCTACACGCCGGTGCCCGTGCCGTACCGGCGCGCTGACGCGGAGAAGCTCGTCGGTGAGACGCTGCCCACCCAGTGGGCCGAGGACAAGGACTGCACGCTCGGCGCGTTCCGCAAGGACACCGGCGCCCTGGTCGGCTCGTACTGCCTGACCCTCATCAGCCGCGGTGTCTGGGAGCTCGGCTACTGGGCGGTCAAGGAACAACGCGGCCAGGGCTTCTCGGTGGAGGCGGCACGGGCCCTGTGCGACTGGGGCTGGACCGCGCTCGACGTGCACCGCATCGAGTGGTGGGCCATGGTCGGGAACGCCGGGTCACGTGCCGTCGCCGAGAAACTCGGCTTCACCGTCGAGGGGACTCTGCGCCATCGGAGTATTGCCAACGACGGCAAGCCGCACGACTGGTGGGTGGGTGGACTGCTGAGGGCCTGATGCGCGATCGCCGACCGCCTGTACACCCTCGGCCCGGTGCCCGCTGCGCTGCTGGAGTGGACGCGAGGGGTGCGTCATCATGATCAGCGCCGTCCCAGGTGCCCGGAGAAGGAGGAGTACGCGCCATGTCCGACAGGACACCGGTCGCCGCCGCCGGAATGCTGCACCACGTCGAGATCTGGGTGCCCGACCTCGCCCGGGCCGTCGTCTCGTTCGGCTGGCTGCTCCAGGCATTGGGCTACGCGCCGTTCCAGAGCTGGAGCGACGGACGCAGCTGGCGTCTCGGAGCGACCTACCTGGTGTTCGAGCGGTCCCCGGACCTCACCTCCGACCACCACGACCGTTGCCGGCCCGGGCTGAACCACCTGGCGTTCCACGTGGAGGACCACGAGACGGTGGAACGCCTGGTCGCCGAAGGCCGCGAGCACGGCTGGAGTCTGATGTTCCCCGACCGCCACCCGCATGCCGGTGGCGAAGGCAGCTACGCCGCGTACCTGGTGAACACCGACGGCTTCGAGGTCGAACTCGTCGCCATCGACCGCCCCGGGCGAGAATGCGCGGATGCGCGAGATCGATGAGCTGATCGACGTCGAGGACCCGGCCTGGCCGCTCCTCGTCCAGGAGCTGTCCGCAACCGACGTACCGGTCGAGGTGCTGCCCGTCGACGCTGCGGCGGCTCGCGCCTGCCTGGGGCAACTGCAGGTCTCCGCCCGGTCGAACCTGGGTGGCATCGTGCTGCGTTGCGGTGGTCTGCTCGTGGACGGCGGATGGCTGCGGATCTACGGCAGCCCCGGTGACGCCGGACCCGGTGGGCTCCCCGGCCTGGCCGAGGTCAACGCGATGCCCTCGTCCTTCGATCCGGCCTGGCGGCCGGAGGCGGGTCTCGTGGTGGCGCACGACGTGCTGGGCGGTGTCTTCGCCCTCAACGGAAGAGACGCCCGCCGGTCCGGCCGGCCCGGCGAGCCGGGCGAGGTCGTCTACTTCGCCCCCGACTCCCTCGGCTGGGAGGCCCTGGGAGCCGGGCACTCGGCATGGCTGTCGTGGATCCTCGCGGGAGGGCTGCAGGAGTTCTACGAAGGCCTGCGGTGGGACGGCCGGTGCGCTGAGGTCGCCGGACTGAACGGCCGTCAGGGCCTGTCGCTCTTCCCGCCGTTGTGGTCGGCCGAGGCCCGCCGGGACCTGGCGACGACGAGCCGGCGGGCCGTGCCGATGGCGGAACTCCTCGGACTGGGCCGGGAGTCGTACCTTCGGCTCGACGGCACCGATCCGGGGTTCCTCGGAGCCGCATGACCGGGCTTCCTCGGAGCCGCATGAGCCGTGCGTGCCGTGCCGCCGGCGCCGGCGCCGGCGCCGGCCACGTGGTCGCCGCAGCGGACGGCCCGCGAGAAACCGATGCGCGGTTCCAGCGGGGATCCGGAGCCGGCCGTCTGCCGAATGCCTTCCATCGGGCCGTGCTCGCAGACCGCGCACCCCGCGAGCCCGGCATGATCGGGTCCAGCCCCGACCGGTTGCCGGTCATGGTCGCCTGGACGGGTACCACCGCGGCCGTCGCCTTCGCGCTGAGCGCGTTCACGCTCACCACCAACGCGCTCCTGACGCCGGGCCCGTCGCTCTGTGCGCTCGTCGGCGCGGTGGCCATCGTCTTCCATGCGAAGATCGCCGCCTCCGCCCGCGCCTGCCGCCGCTGCGCCCGACTCGCGGTGGCCGCCCGACCCCGCCCTCCCACGCCGTGCGGTCCGAGGGGATCATCGTTCCGTGGCCGCCTTTCACTGAGCCGCCTGCGGGGTCCCGCTGCCCGTTCCGGTACGCGAGGTGCCCCCGGAGGGCGAGACGTGGACCCCGCTCGACTCCCCGGCGGATCCCTGCCCGGTCGGGGCGGGTTCAGGTGGTCGGGGCGTGCCAGGGGATCTCGGCCCAGACCTGCTTGCCGCCGCTGAGCGGCACGGAGCCCCAGGCCGTCGCCGTCGCCTCGACGATGAGCAGGCCACGGCCGCCGGTCGACTCCCAGCTGACCGACACCGGTTTGACGGGGCTGCGCGGCGACGCGTCGTTCACGGAGATCCGCAGCCGGTCCGCCGACAGGGTCAGGTCCATCCCCACCTCGCCCTGCGTGTGCGCGATCGCGTTGGTGACCAGCTCGGACACGATCAGCAGAGCCGTGTCGATCTCCTGCACCACACCCCAGGACCGCAGCGTGCGCGCGGTGAAGCGGCGCGCGTGCAGGACGGCCTTGGGCAGGCGCCACACCGTCCAGTGGCCCCGCTTGGGCCGGCCCGCGGTGCCGTCGTAGCGCAGCAGCAGGAGTGCCACGTCGTCGTCGCGACGGCGCACGCCGGCGACCAACTCGTCGGCGACGCCCCCGACATCCTGGGGGTCGGCCTCGGCGAGGTCCTCGCACACCCGCCGCATGCCCTCCTCCAGGGGCAGCCGGGCGGACTCGACCAGGCCGTCCGTCAGCAGGACGAGCAGGGTCCCGGGGAGCAGCCCCAGTTCGGTCATGGGGAATTCGGCCTCCGCGAGCACTCCCAGGGGCGGCCCGCCCTCGACCGGCATCTCCTCGGCGACGCCGTCGGGATGGCGCAGGAGCGGCGGCAGGTGGCCCGCTCGGACGACCCTGGCGATGCCTTCCTCCATGTCGAGGTCCACGTACGTACACGTGGCGAACAGATCGGTCTCCATGCCGACGAGCAGGCGGTTGGCCCGCGCGACCACCACGTCGGGCGGGTGGCCCTCCACCGCGTAGGCCCTGACCGCCGTGCGCATCTGGCCCATGATGGTGGCGGCGCCGGCGCTGTGGCCCTGTACGTCCCCGATGACGAAGGCCACGTGGGCGTCGCCGAGCGGGATGACGTCGTACCAGTCGCCGCCGACCTCCAGTCCCGCCGTCGCGGGCAGGTAGCGGGCGACGGCGACCCCGCCCGGCAGCTCCGGGAGCTTGCGGGGCAGCAGGCTGCGCTGGAGCATGGTGGCGAGTTCGTGGCCGGCGTCCAGTGCGTGGGCGCGCACCAGTGCCTGCCCGACCAGTCCTGCGGTCGCGGTCAGCAGGGACCGCTCCTCCGGCGCGAACCCGTGTTCCTCGTCCCACCCCACGAGGCAGACCCCGACCATCCTGCCCTCGGCGGGCAGCGGCAGCACGGCGAGGCCGCCGGGCCCGACGCCGAGGAGGCCGGGTTCGAGCGCCGCGCCCGGCGGCCACAGGCTCATGTGGCCGGCCCGGAGTGCGCTCTGCAGGGTGGGCAGGTCGCCGAGTGACACGTCGGGCCACTCGGAGCGCCATTCGGCGCGCCAGGCCTCGGGCCAGGCGTCCGGCTCCGGGGGGTCGAGTGCGGTGACGATGAGCCGTTCGGGCTCCAGCTCGCCGACCGCGACCCGGGAAGCACCGAGCGGCTCGCGCAGGGCGGCGACCGCCAGCCGGCTGACCTCTCGGATGGTCGCCGCCCCCGCGAGCGTGGCCGACAACCGCTGCACGAGGGAGACCTCGTCGGCGCTGGGCCGCAGGTAGGAGGCGTCGGCGACCACGCCCAGGACGCGCTGTGGGGTGCCGTCGGGGTCCGCCTCCACCCGGCAGCGCAGCCCCAGCCAGCGCAGCTCGCCGCCCGGGCGGCGGATACGGAACGCCAGCTGCTGTCCGGCGGCGGCCAGCCGGTCCGGCTCGACGACGGCCATCAGCGCGGGCATGTCGTCCGGGACGGCGCAGGCGAGCAGGGTCTCCACCTGCCCGTCGAACTGCTCGGGGGACAGGCCGAGCAGTTCCAGCACGTGCGCGTGGGCCTCCATGCGGCCGGTGCCGAGGTCGAGGATGAAGGCGCCGCCCTGGTCGGGGACGAGGGACTGGACGAGATGTGCCTGCGGGGCCCTGCGCCCGGCGAAGCGGGCGGCGACCGACTCGAGTCCGGCGGCCACCTGGTCGGCGTACAGCTCGAGCAGGCTGCGGTCGTCGGCGCTGAAGCCCTCCCCGACGTCGCCGGCGACGACCAGGCAGCCGAGTTCCTGGTCGCCGTGTCCCAGGGGCAGGGCGCCCAGCGAGATGCGGGCCGGCGAGCTCGGCTCTCCGTCCCGGACCCGGGTGGGGAAGTGGTGGGGATCCTCCTCGATGAACGTGGCGAGTTCCTTGGGGGTCAGCCACAGCGGGCGGCCGGAGCGGAAGGCGTTGGCGGCGGGCGAATGACCGGCCACGGCGAGGATCGCGGGCAGTCCGTACAGCACGCCGCGGTTTCCGGTCAGTTCGGCCAGATGGAGTTCCCGGTCCTGGTCGGCGGCCACGTAGACGGCGGCGAGTTGAGCACCGCAGAACGCAAAGCGATGTCTGCTCACTGTCCGTGTCGCCTCCTCCCGAGACCGTCCCGCCGAACGACCGCTCTCCCTCCATGCTGTCGCCACCGGGACCGATCGGGCGAGTCGGAGGGTGCGAGCGGGCGGAAGGGGGGCCGGTCAGCGGTACAGCGTGCCGAGCGAGGCGATGAGGAGCGCAGCCGCGGCGGCGAGGGCCGGGATCCGGTGGCGGTCCCACGTGGCCAGTGCGAGCCCGCCCGCCCACGCCGCGCCGGCGAGTGCGGCGCCCCACCAGTCGGCGACCGCGGCCGCGGCGGTGAGCGGCAGCGGCGCCAGCAGGACGGTCGGCGGGACGACCGCGAGGCGGGGCGTGATGTCCAGCCTCTTGTAGACGGCCATCAGGGAGATCAGGGCGACCGTGAGGGTGAGGGGGACGGACGCCCAGTCCCACCAGGTCCAGCAGAGGCCGTCCGTCGTCGCGCACGCCCGTTCGTCGTGGCGGTCGACCCGGGCGAAGAACCACACGGCGCCGCAGGCGAGAGCCGCACCGGTGGCGGCTGCCGCGGCCGACGCGGGCAGGGCGCGACACCGCTTCGCGGGAGAGGAGTTCACGGCCTTCATGGGGTGGTCGGAGTACATGGCCCCAGCTTTCCGTCGTCGATCGCCGGGGGCCTGAGTACGCGTACTCAGGCCCCCGTGCCTCTCCGGCGCCGCGGGCGGGCCGCCGCTACGGCGTCCTGCGGGGCGTGGGGAGGGTGAGGCGGGTGGCCGGGTCGGCGGCCGGGAGGGCGATGGGGCTGGCGCCGTCGTGGTCGTGTGCGACGTCGGCGAGCGGGCGGGTGCGTTCGGCCGCGTGGGCGAGCCACGGCCAGATCCGGAAGGGGTCGCCGGACTCCGTGGCCGCGGGCCCGGTGCCGCTGATCCACGTGGTGAGGGTGAAGCGGTGGTCGGCGAAGTGGCCGCTGGGGCAGGTGGACGGGACGACCTCGTGGAACGCGCCGGCCGGGAAGAACACGATGGTGTCGTGCTCGGGCTCGATGGTGCGGTACGACTCCGCCGGCCGGGCCCCGCCGTCGGCGAGCAGGGTGTCGTAGAGCCGGAGCTGGCCGCCGCCGAAGCCGCGCGGTGTGCGGTGGAGGTAGTACACCGCGGAGAGGGCCGTACCGACGTCGCGGACCCGTGAGGCGTCGGTGTGGATGCCGTAGTGGCCCCCTTCGCCGTGCGACGTCAGGACCGTCAGGGTCTGGGTGAGGGCCGCGCGGTGACCGAGGACCTCCTGGACGAGCGGCAGGCAGTCCGCCAGGTGGGCGCTGAAGACGGAGCTGGTCACGGGGAGGACGAGGGAGCTGCGGCCCTTGTGGGAGACCTGGCCCGAGAGAGGGTCGAGGACCGTCCCCGCGTGGAAGTCGGCCTCCCGGGAGATCGCGTACGACAGCAGGGTGCCGGCGCGTTCCGCGCCGAGGAAGTTCTCGAAGCGGCAGACCGGTGCCGGTACCACGGGGGCCGTGGCCCACTGATCGGAGGGCGGCAGGGCCTGGGTGCCGATTTCCGCCGGGGTGGCCGATTCCATCGCGTATCCGCTCATGGCCCGGAACCGTACGCGCGGCGGCGGGAGCCACCGAAGGGGCACATGGGGGGCGCACGGGAGAACGGCGGACCGGCGCCATGCTCTTACGGGCGCGGGCGGGTCCGTCCTCGCGGCGCGGCGTAGCGCCGTGCGGCGCGGGGCGTACGCCGGCGCATGTGGTGCGAGCGGTCGTCTCCCGCGCATCCGGGCTCGGCGTTCGCGGCAGCCGGTGCACGACGCCGCCCGGGCCGGCGAGCAGATCCGGCTCCTCCCCGCAGCGACCCGCCCCTGCCCGAGCCGTCACCTGCCCACCCACCCCTGACCCGGCACTCCGGCGGCCCCGCCCCCGCCCGCCCTCGCGCCGGGACGCTCTGCCGGGCGCCCGGGACGGGTGGAGTGCGGGGGCCTCGGGCCGGAAGGAGGATGGAGGGGCGAGGCAACGCGATGAGGTGAGCGCATGACCATGCAGACCCCCTATCCGCCGGTCACGGTGTCGGCCAGGCTGGACGCACCCCTGTCGCGCTGGCTGTGGCTGGTCAAGTGGATCCTCGCGATCCCCCACTACGTCGTACTCGCCTTCCTGTGGCTCGCGTTCCTCGTCATCAGCGTGATCGCCTTCTTCGCGGTCCTCTTCACCGAGCGCTACCCGCGCGCACTGTTCGACTTCAACCTCGGAGTGCTCCGCTGGTCCTGGCGGGTCTCGTACTACGCGTACGGCGCCCTCGGTACCGACCGGTACCCGCCCTTCAGCCTCGGCCCCGAGCCCGACTACCCGGCCAGGCTGGACATCGCCTATCCCGAGCGGCTCTCCCGGGGCCTGGTCCTGGTGAAGTGGTGGCTCCTCGCCATCCCGCAGTACCTCGTGATCGGCATCTTCACCGGCGCCGTGCACAGCGGCATGGGGGGTGCAGGACTCATCGGGCTCCTCGCCCTGATCGCCGTCGTCACCCTGGCCTTCACCGAGAAGTACCCCCGCGACCTGTTCGACCTGGTCATCGGCCTCAACCGGTGGGTGCTCCGGGTCGCCGCCTACGCCTGCCTGATGACGGACGCGTACCCGCCGTTCCGGCTCGACATGGGCGGCGACGAGCCCCTGACCGCCGTGTACTGAGCCGGGACGGCCGTGCGGCCGCCCGCGTTCGGAGGGACGATGGACCGGTGGAGGGCGGCGTCCGGCCGCGTCGGGCGCGTCCGGCGCGTTCGGCGCGTTCGTCCGGAACCGGAGGGGGCGGAAGGAGAAACCATGCTGGGAGACAGCAAGGCATTCGGCGGTTTTTCGGTCGACAGCGTCGACACCGCGAAGGAGTTCTACGGTTCGACCCTCGGCCTGCGGGTCTCCGAGGACAACGGGTTGCTGTCCCTGCACCTCGGCGGCGGCACGGACGTCCTGCTGTACCCCAAGGAGAACCACACCCCGGCGACCTTCACCGTGCTGAACTTCCCGGTGCCCGACATCGAACGGGCCGTCGACGACCTCGGTTCGCGCGGTGTGGCCTTCGAGCGGTACGACGGCTTCCGTCAGGACGCGAAGGGCATCTGCCGCGAGGAGGGCGGCCCCCCGATCGCCTGGTTCAAGGACCCGGCCGGGAACATCCTCTCCGTGCTGGAGGAGGGCGGGCCCTAGCCGGTTCGGGACGGTGCCGGCGGGTACGGGGCCGTCGCCCTACGCTTCACGACGGACCGGACGGTCCGGCTCCCTCCGGACGAGCCGGTGGAGCGCCGCGGCGGGGACATCGGCTGCGTCGGCTCAGCGAGCGGGAACCGCCGGCGGTGCGGGGAGCGCCGGAAGGGCCGGGGACAGGGGTGCCGGGGCCTCGACGGAATCGTGCTTCGGAACCGTCGGTGCCTGCGGCGGCTTCGGTACGGTCCTGCCGCACAGGGCCTGGTCGCGGTAGTCCGTCATGGCGGCGTCGGCCGGGTGCGGGTCCAGCCCGGTGCCCGCGTCGTTGATGCGCTGATACTTCATGAGGTTGTACCCGAGGGCGAACTGCCGGGTGCCGTCCGGGCTGGACAGGGCCAGGGTGCCGGCGCCCCAGACGCCCCCGTCGTGGCCCCAGGCCGGGCCGCACGGGGTGTCCAGGGAGTAGATGCCGAGACCGTAGTGCAGGATCACCTCTCCCTGCTCGTTCCTGACCTCGTACGTGGTGCGCATCTGGTCCAGCTGGCGGCGCGGCAGGAGGTCACCGGTGAGCAGGGCCCGGTAGAAGGTGTTCAGGTCCTGCGGGGTGGAGACGAGCGCTCCCGCGGTGCCGCCCCAGGTCATGTTGTAGACGCTGTAGTCACGCGGCGGATCGATGAGCCCGTAGAAGCTCTCGTACATGCGGGCGTGCGCACCGCGGATGTGGGGATCGGTGCCGGGGAAGTAGGTGTCGCGCAGGCCTGCGCGCCGGATGACGTCCTTGGCTATGAGCCGCTCCGGGTCCTGGCCGGTCACCTTGCGCAGGATCTCGCCCAGCAGCACGTAGTTGGTGTTGGAGTAGCTCCAGTCGGTACCGGGCTCGAACCGCTGCGGCCGGGCCACGCCGTAACCGATCAGCTCGGCGGGGCGGATCGTCCGGTAGCGGTGGTCGTCCAGGCTGCCGGTGGTGCCCTGCTGCAGGGAGGGGAAGGCGTCCGCGATGTAGTCCTCGATGCCGCTCGTGTGGTTGAGGAGCATGCGTACGGTCACCTTGCGACCGCGCTCTCCGGGCAGGAGATCGGGCACGTAGTCGCCGGCCGGCCGGTCCAGGTCCACGCGGCCCTTGGCGTTCTGCTGGAGCACGGCGACGGCGGTGAACGTCTTGGTGACGCTGCCGACGCGGTGCCGCAGGTCGGCACGGACCGGGCGCCCGGTGGAGAGGTCGGCGGTTCCGGCGGCGCCGTCGAAGCGCTCGCGGCCGTCGCGGGCCGCGGAGAAGACGCCGTACACCCCCGCGTCGCGGACGGCGTCGAGCCTGGCCTGGAGCTCGGCCCGGTCGAGGCGGCGGCCGGCGGCCGCCTCGGCGGTGCGCTCCCCCGCGCCCGCGGCACTGGCAGCGGGGGCGAGACCCGCCAGCAGGGCCACGGCGACGGCGGTCGCCGAGACCGCGCGGTGCAGTCGCCGGGCGGGGCGGACGACGGGACGGGGGTGGCTCATGGCGGCTCCTCGGCGCGGGCCCTGTGGGGCCGGTGATCGGTACATCCCGATTCTTCGCGACGCGTCCGCGGCGGCACTTCCTCCGCCAGGACGAAACAGGCATCAACCTCCGGGCGTAGATGCACCTTGACGGACCGTTACATTTGTCACGTCGCCGTCCAGCCGCCGTCCAGCGGGAGGGAGGCCCCGGTGAGGTGGCCGGTGTGGGGACCGCAGAGCCAGAGGACGGCGGCAGCCACCTCCTCCGGTTCGATCAGCCGCTTGACGGCGGAGCGGCCGAGCATCACCTCGGAGACGACGCGGTCGGCGTCGAGACCGTGGGCGGCCGCCTGGGCGGCGATCTGCCGCTCCACCAGCGGTGTCCGGACGTAGCCGGGGCTGACGCAGTTGCTGGTGACCCCGTGCGGAGCGCCCTCGACGGCCGCGACCTTGCTCAGCCCTTCGAGGGCGTGCTTCGCGGTCACGTAACCCGCCTTGTACGCGCTGGCGCGCAGGCCGTGCACGCTGGAGATGTTGACGACGCGCCCCCAGCCCCGGGCGTACATGTGCGGCAGGATCCGGCGGAGCAGCAGGAACGGGGCGTGGACCATCACCCGCTGGAGGAGTTCGAACCGGTCCGGAGGGAAGTCGGTCAGCGGCGCGACGTGCTGGAGCCCGGCGTTGTTGACCAGGATGTCGACCTCGGCGGGGAGTTCCCCGACGGGTGCGGCCTGCGCCAGGTCGACGACGTGGGCCCGGCCGCCGATCGACTCGGCGACGGACGCGGCCGCCGCCGCGTCGACGTCCACCACGTGCACGTGGGCCCCGGCACCGGCGAGCGCGAGGGCGCACGCCCGCCCGATCCCGCTCCCGGCTCCGGTCACCAGGGCGGTACGGCCCGCCAGGTCGATGCCTGCGGCGGCTGCTGTCCCGTGGAAGCCGGGAGGGATGGCGCTCGTCATGGCGGGAATCATCGGCGACGCCGGTGGCCCGTTCCCATGTGCGCGGGCACCACAGTCCCGCCGCGGGGTGTGTCGGCGGGAGCCCCCTCAGGAGGGGTGCCGATGCGGGGCGCGGGCGACCAGCGAGTGCATCACCGGGAGGTGCGCGTCACGAGCGGCGGCCGGGACAGGTCTCCCACAGGGGCGCGGTTCGGCGCGGCTGCGTCGTCGGTGTCCGCCGGGATGCCGATCACGGACCCGAGGACGGCACACCACCTGCAGGAGGGCGCGTCATCTACGGTGTCTCCCATGGGCATACGAGGACTTCCCCACCGGGCCTACCGGTACGTGGGGCCCGCCGGGCCGCCGGCGCTCGTCCGGCCGGGGACCGGGGGCCGCAGCATCCGGTCGGCGGCGGATGTCGAGGCGTGGGTCTCGGCGCTGCCCGCGCGGGAGCTCGCCGAGCCGTTCACGTTCGTCGTCGACACCACCGGTGTGCTGCGGCTCGCGCCGCGGCGCAGCGAGCACGTCGTGTGCGCGGGCGGCGCAACGGTCCTGGCCGCCGGTGAGATGGGCTTCTCCCGGGCGGCGTCCGGTGCGTGGGTGGTCGCCGAGGTCAGCAACCAGTCGACCGGATACTGCCCCGACGTCGTCTCGTGGGCGGCCGTCGCGGACGCGCTGGACGCGGCCGGTACCGGGCACCCGGACGGGTACACGCACGAGGTGGTGTTCCGCCGCTGCCCCGGCTGCCAGGAGGTCGGCATCGTCCGCGAGGACGACTTCGTGTGCGTGTTCTGCGACGGGCCGCTGCCGTACCGGTGGAACGTCGACGGTGACCCGCCGCCGGTCGTTACCCCAGCAGGTCCAGGAGCGGTGTGAGGCCGTGCGGCCGCCGGTCGACCGGCAGGTGGTCGACGAAGTGGACCGGGCAGCCGAGCACCGCGGCCCCGCCGTCCGCGGTGCGGTCGTCGCCGACCATCAGCACCTCGCCGGACGGCAGGCCGAGCCGGTCGCAGGCGGTCCGGAACATCAGGGGGTCGGGCTTCTGCACGCCCAGCTCGTAGGAGAGCACGTACACGTCGACCAGCTCGTCCAGGCCGTGCTCACGGAAGACCGGCCGCAGGTCCCAGCCGATGTTGCTGACCACCGCCACCGGGACGCCCCGGCGCCGCAGCTCGCGCAGCGTCGGTTCGGTGTCCGGGTACGGCCGCCATGCGGCCGGGCTCATGTGGCGGTCGTAGAGCGCCTGCGCCAGCTCCGGCGCGGGAAGGCCAGCGGCCAGCGCCAGACCGCCGTAGGCGGCCCGGTGCTGATCGGCGCTCACGTCCCTTTCGTGCCACACGGCTTCGAGGTGCGGGGGCATCCGCCGGGGCGCGGAGCCGCCCGGCAGGGCGCCGTATTCCGTCAGCCGCCCCGCCGTCTCGTGGAACTCATCGTCGGACAGCCGGATGCCGGTCGCCGCCAGGCCCGCGCCGAGCCACTCCTCGGTCGACTCGATGCGCAGCAGCGTGCCGGAGAAGTCGAACATCAGTCCTCGGATCATGGGGTGATGGTATGCCAGCGCCGTCGGACGCCCCGTCAGGTGGTGGGGTGCAGGCGGGACGGGGTGGGCGGCGAACCGGGCGGCGCGGCGTCCACGTCGGCCAGCGCGCTGCCGGCCAGCCAGCTCCGCCAGTCCACGTTCCAGTCGCCGAAGCCGTTGTCGAAGGGGGCCATCTTCTCGCCACCGCTGTTGACCACCTCGACGATGTCCCCCTCCCGGACCGTGTCGAAGAACCAGGCGGCGTTCTCGGTGCTCATCCCCGTACAGCCGTGGCTGACGTTCTCCTCGCCCTGCGCCTCGACCGACCAGGGCGCGGCGTGGATGTACTCGCCGCTCCAGGTCACCCGGGTCGCGTAGGAGACGGGCAGGTCGTAGAACTCCTTGGTGCCGCGTTTGATGCCGACGGTGTCGCCGCGCATGCGGACCTTGGATTCCTTGCGCAGGACCACCTTGATGCCGCTGCGGGTCCTGAACCCCTCCTTGCCGGTGGTGACCGGGATGGTCCTGATCACGCGTCCGTTGCGGCGCACGGTCATCCGGTGGGTGGCGGAGTCGGTGACGGCTTCGATCCGGTCCCCGATCGTGAACTGCAGGTCCTCGGAGGGTCCGCCGTAGGCCTGGTCGCCGACCTCGACCCCGTCGAGTCCGCTGCGGACGCGGACCACCGTGTGCGCGGGCCAGTACGTACGGGGCCGGAAGTGCAGCGTCGACGCGTCGACCCAGTGCCAGGCGCCCTCGACGTTCGGCTCCGAGGTCACCTCCAGCGCCTGCTCCAGCCGGGCGCGCGCCACGGTGTCGTGGGCGGGGACCGGCCGGCTGAGGGCGGCCGTCACGATCTCCCCGGCTCCGTAGGTGCCCGGGCCCGGCCCGAATTCGACGGTCAGCCTGCCGCCGTCCGCGGGCGGCGCGGTACGGAAGGCCATGGTCACCCCGACCGGGCTGCCGGCCGCGTCCTGCGCGCCGACCTGAACGGTGTACGTCTGCCCGGCGCGCAGCGACTCGGTGTTGAGCCAGCGGTCGTTGTGCGGGCCCAGTTCACCGGCCAGGTGGCGGCCGTGTCCGTCCCGCACGGTCACGTCCGTGATGCGGCCCGGTTCGCCGAGGGCGATCTGCAGGGGCCCGCCCGCGTCGGTGGGCCGTACCTCGGCCCAGGCGGCGTCGGCGAAGGCCGGCTCCTTCAGTACGGATCCCCCTCCGCCTGCGGTGGCCCGTACCCGCTGTTCCTGCCAGCCGTCGCACAGCCCGGGCTGCAACACCCGTGCGGCGCACCGCCCTTCGCCGGCCCCGCGGGCCCCTTCGAGCACCCTCCCCACCAGCAGGGTGACCGCGGCTTCGCGCGGGCGATCCGCGGGGGTCGTGTCCGGGGAGGTCCCATCGGGCGCCCGGCCCGGCGCTGCGGCGACGACCAGCATGGCCCCCGTCACCGCAGCCACGGCGCCCCACGCCTTGGTCGGTTGTGTCCGTCGCATTCGTGGCATAGCCGTATCAAACCGATGGAGAGCCAACATGATGATCATGCGCTCGGCCCTGGGGCCGAACGGGCACCCGAAGTGAACTCGGACGGAGCACAGACCACCGCGGCCGGGACGGAACACGGCGCCACGCGGCGGGCCGGTGGTGGGAGCGGGGGTGGGAGTCGGGGCAGGAGCGGGGAAGGGGCGGGGG